>CAKMZU010000103.1:10066-10441 GCA_929200485.1 uncultured Gammaproteobacteria bacterium
CAAAAATTTTATCAGTAAAAAAACCTGAAGTCACTTATGCACCCGGTGAAGAAATATATCAAATGCCGAAGGATATAAATTCTCAAGGTTTTGATAAGGTCATTGTCTCGAAAATTAATAATGAACTCTATATTGATAGTTACAAAGATGGAAAAATCGTCACTCGCGTTCAGGCTCAGGAAACGCCTGAGGACCTAAAAGATTTTATTAATACCCCCTATATTGCAAAAGATGAAGAGGCAATCGATCCCAATAAAGGGGTTGATCTCAGAGCTTTTTATTTAGACAACTATCCGGCGCAATTTCAAAAGGTTAGATCGCCTCAGGGATATGAATACACTAACTTTAACGGTGATGATGTTAAGTTTTTATTAG
>CAKMZU010000104.1:0-2687 GCA_929200485.1 uncultured Gammaproteobacteria bacterium
ATGCTGGGGCGCTGTCTGCTAAAAACGGTAACTTTTTATCTTCTGCTTCCCTAAGAGTTCGCCTGATAATTGCATTCGGCTTCTATATAAAAAAACAGCTGTCTGTGAGTTAAAAGAGTCGAATTCACAGCAAGGGTTTTTAATCTGGAAATTTGTATATCCTTCGAATTAAAAAATTTTTTTCAGAACTGATATTTAATGATGTGTCTAAATTAGATCATGCATAAGCTGTATTTTAAGCGAAGGTTAAATTTAATGTCTCGATTGATAATGATATCTATTAGTGTCTTAAATATTTTTTTATTGTCTTTTCCATTATTAGGATGCCCAATAAAACGATCGGTTCTTTCTTTGTATTCACTTTCTGCTGATATGTTTTCTGCACGGGATGATGAGGTCTATCTCAGGTTCCACATTTATTCGAAAGGCGGCTCTCAACCAACCATTGCGACATCAGAAACGTTTAAATTTACGAAAAATAAAATACAACTTAAAAAGATGATGGGTATCAGTGAAAACTACAGTTCAAAAAATCGTTTTATGAAGAAGATCAATGCCGATATGACACGAATAGAAGAATCACTTAAAGATTCATGGCTAACATACTTTGATGGACATACCTCATCATTTCAATACGTTCCTTATCTTGCTTATTGGGCTTTCAGGCGAGCGCTACAAGACGTTAGGGTTAAGAGCTGCGGTGGTAAGCCTGTCAGTGATTTAGCCCAATACAAACGCGATATTAAGAACTGGGATCTAGCTTATTGCTTCAGCCGCTCGTTAGGTG
Source organism: uncultured Gammaproteobacteria bacterium (assembly GCA_929200485.1). GTDB lineage: Bacteria > Pseudomonadota > Gammaproteobacteria > Pseudomonadales > DT-91 > CAKMZU01. The sequence continues at coordinate 788 of CAKMZU010000104.1, forward strand.
AAATTGAATGAATTTAGAAACTTTTCTAATGCAGCGGTTTCTAATCTTATTTGTTCTGATTTATTTTAAAGATGCTGCTGCAAGTCAAAACAACCTACGAATATGATGATCAGTTGCTGACAATTGAGCTGATGGGTCAGTTAAGTTCAGTCACTGTCAATCAATTTAATCAAGTCATTACAGGCAATAAACTGACATCGGTTCGATTTGTTGTTTTGGAATTAAGGGAATTGGATTATATAAGCTCAGCCGGTTTTCGTTCGATTTTCCAATTAACCAAACTTATGCAATCCCGCGGCGGAGAAGTCACCGTTGCCAATCGCCAACCTCAAGTTAAAAAAGTCTTTGAGATTATTCAAGCATTGCCTTCAATGCAGTTTTTTGCTGATGATGAGGAAATGGATGCTTATCTAGCAAAGGTTCAAAAAGAGCTTCATACTTTGAATCAACGCTCTTCTCATGAAGCTATTTAAAGACTTACCGTTCCATAAGCGAATGGTGTGGTTAGTCCTTTTTCCGGTGTTTATTGGTGAGATTTTCATCGCGTTTTTTAATGTGCGTTCGGTCATTGATTATAGGCTTCATGAAGGTTATTTAGATGCTAAGGCCAGTGCAGCCTTAACAGTGAATGAGATAGAGCACCAGAAGCGCGCAATTGAACAGACTGTTGCCTCTGTAGCCGACGCATTGCAAACTTTTCAAGGAACGCATAAAGAGTTACTGTCTTTACTGTCACATATGATTTTATCAAACACTGAGATTAGCGGAGCGAGTTTTGTCATTACAAAGGCTTACCGTGAGATGACGCATGTGCCTTTATGTACGCCAGAGGATTCAAGTAAACTCATCACCTGGCCTGTCGATTGCTATTTTGCAGACCATTACTACCAAGTGGGTGATAAGTTGCAATATCTGGATTTGACAGCATTGGAGCCAGATTATTCAGAGCATGTCGGTTATAAGCTAGCCCGAGACCTTCAAGGCAGTGACCAGAGAAAGGAGTGGACACCCTTGTACCCTTCTATTGAAAGAAACAAGGATCTGTTTAGTTATATAGTTCCTATAGAGATCAATATTAACGGTAAAAAAATCGTTATGGCCTATTTGTTGGCGGAACTTGAATTAGATATGCTGCTTCCAGTCATTTCCGCAGAAGCCAATGAGGGAAATGCTGTTGTCCGGTTAATCAGTAAAAAAGGTGAGGTGTATATTGATTCAGAAGGCAGACGAAAATATTCATTGGATGATGGCGTAAGTAAATTACCGAAACCTGCGAGAACAAAGTTTTTAAAGGGCATTGAGAAAGAACAGTCGTTTCAGATTCAGTTGCCTTGTATGTCTGGGGGTGAACGGTGTTATTACATATATAGCCATATTGGATTGCAGGATTTAGGATTTCTATACACTTATCATTTAGACGATATTTATCATGGTATACAAGCCTTTGCATTACAGTATATTGTGCTAAGTACATTATTGCTGCTGGCAAGTTTGCTTATCCTGTTGATCTTGTGCAAGCGTGCTACTGCGCCCTTGGTCGATTTGTCTGAGGCGGCAATACAGATTGGCGAAGGGAATTTTCAGCAGCATTTGCCTCCTGTCAAGTATAACGATGAAGTTGGCCAATTGGTTACTGCATTTCGGGCAATGCAGACAGCATTAGCCACCCACACCGAACAGCTCAATCAAGAAACCGCAAAACGCCACCGCTTAGAGGGTGAGATGTATGCAGCAAGCGTTATTCAAAAGGCAATGCTCACAGGTGGCGGACAGGTCAATTTTACCTCAAATTACCTATCGTTATGGGCTGAGATTAAATCTGCCAGAGCCATTGGCGGTGATTTTTATCACTTTGAGATACTAGATAACAAACGCTTGATATTTATTCTCGGTGACGTTT
>CAKMZU010000104.1:2697-10423 GCA_929200485.1 uncultured Gammaproteobacteria bacterium
GTCTGCGGCGTTATTTATGACGCGTGTATTAAGCATTTTTCGATTTGAAGTCCATCAACACCAGACTATTGTAGATACGATTCAGGCGATGAATGATGAATTAATGCTGCGCAATGATGAATTTATGTTTGTCACATTAATCTGCGGTGCCCTTTCACTGGAAACCTGGCAACTGGATTATATTTCAGCAGGTCATGATGCGCCGCTTTTAATGCAGAAAGACAGTGTTGCCATGCTCAAGGGGGATATTTCTCCAGCGCTTGGGTTAAGGGAAGTAGATACCTTTGCGCTGAATTCATTCACCATGAAAGAAGGTGATAAACTTGTTCTCTACACAGATGGCATCAGCGAAGCGTTTAACGAGGAAGATGAAATTTATGGTGTCGATCGACTGGTTAAGGTTCTAGATAATACGAAAGAGGAAAGCACTAATATCGTTGGGGAAACGATTCTCAAGTCGGTTCAGGGATTTTCCGGTCAGTCAGCACGTTGCGACGATATGGCCATCATGGTGATTGGAATAGAACCTGTTTATAATTTTTTGATTCCCATTTCGAGTGAGTCATTTGAAACTTACCATTTTCGTTACGATGCCAATATGGAAGAAGTAAAACGATGTCTGGAGGATGTGACAAGAATAGCCAAAATGTTTAAAGTTGAGAACAAACTTTATGGCATGCAGCTAGTATCCGAAGAAATTTTAATGAACTGGATTCAGCATGGGAATCATGAGTCTAAAAATAAAATTGAATTTATCTGGCTCAATAGCCTTGATAATGTGATTTTAGAAGTGGTTGATTCCTCTTCGGCCTTCAATCCGCTTGAATCTTCAACATCGAGCAAGTCATCGGGTGAAATTGGCGGCTTAGGTCTTCAGTTTATACGATCGGTGACTCAAGAGCAGCGATATCTTAGAGAAAATGATACAAATCGACTTTGCCTTACTTTCAATTGATCTGACCCGCTACTACAATACCTCCCAATAACCTTATCATGAAGAATCGTGTTCAATGGAATTGAACCATTCATGTTTTGACCTTGAATTTCTAAGACATAGAATTAATTGCTGGAGACACTTGTGGAACTATTAAATCAGTTAGAAGAAAATATTAATCGTACGCTCGAAAACTATGAATTACTCACTTTGGAAATCGAAGAGCTAAAAGCTGAAGTTGAAGCATTAAAAGAAGAAAAATCGAGTCTTCTTGAAAAGCACACACATTGGGAGTCAAAAATAAAGACACTATTAGGTGTTTTTTCTGATGCTTCGACTGCAGAAGAAAACACAGAGCAATCAATGCCTGAAGAGAATAATAACCCTGAGCAAGCGGCTTCTTGATCACCTTTCTTTGCGATTGATTCGTTGACTTGCCTTAGCATCCTTTATTGGTTTAAGGTATCTAGATGAAAACGATTATGCAAAACTGTGTAAGAATATTATAAGCAAATCAACAAGCTATAAAACTAAGGATGGTTTATGCGTTACTTGCGCCCTATGCGAAAGCTAATCGAGAGTGGTTCTCGATCTCTGTTGGTTGAGGCTTTGAAGCCTCAAGTTCCTAAGCGTTCACAAGTGGATTTTACAACAACGTTTCCTGTGGTATTTATGCACGGGTTTATGGGGTTTCATCCAGTCAAGCTTTTCAATTTCCCAATTATAGACCCCTTTCACGGTGCCTCGTCGGCAATTGAATCAGCAGGGTTTATTACCTTCTCCCCTGAAGTTAATGCGGCGGCACCGATTAATGACCGTTTACAAACCTGGGCTAATGAAATTGAAAAGATTTTAAAAACCACAGGAGCTAAAAAGATTCATATAATTGCTATAGGTCAAGGTGCCATTGATGCAAGAGTTCTTGCCTGCAAGGCGATGATGACCTGTACAGGGGTGCATGGTGAGTCTATTCAGGGTTTTGGATTTTCCGATAAAATTGCTAGTATCACCTCATTGGGTGGACCACACTTAGGAACGCCGATTCTAGAAAATATTGATACCAAAGAAGTTAAAGCGGCAGTGACAGATTTAGTGGATTATATTGCCTTCTTAAATCAAACCAAGCCAAAAAATATTCGAGACTGTTTAGAAAATTTAACCTGTGATTTTATGCAAAAAGTCTTCAACCCGGCTATGCATATTCCCAATGACATTCCTTGTTATACCGTTGCAGCAAACCCTGTCAATGAAAAGAATACCAGCATGCTACTTGATACTACCTGGAAGTACATCCGTGAAATTGCGGAATACGATGGTGGGGGAGATAACGATGGTTTGGTACCTATCCGAAGTGCTTTTTTTGAGGGCAACAACACTCTGTTAGCAGGAACGCAACAAAAACAATGGCAGGTATTAGGACAATTAACAACGGATCATTTTGGGTTGACGGGTAAAAGAGAAACGCGGCAGGTTGCTGTGAATGCCAACGCCTTTTATGTAGGTTTAGCTCAAAATTCAGATCTTTTATACCGCTCGCATACGCAAATGAGTTTGCTCACAGATGGTAATTGGCAACGGTTATTTCAAACCAATTTACCCGAGTCAACGTCTGTTGCTGACAAAGCGCCAAAATCAAAAAAAATAAAAAAAACACCCGCTTAGAAAGAATATACCCTACCGGTTATTCGATTCGAATCGGGGCGGTTTTCTCCAGAAGTGAAAGAAAAGCTGCTACAGACTTTAACAGATACCGCAGTCGAGGTGACAGGGATGGCAAAATCGTTTTTTTTTGTCAGTATTTCTGAATTGGCTGATGACTCGGTTGCCGCTGGAGGTGAAACGGTGGCTGAGCTTAAATCCGCGTTAGAAAAATAATTTGTATATATAGATCAAGCCTGAGAAAAATAAGCTTAGGCTTTTCTCCAAAATCATGGTGCAATTTTTGTCTGTTTTTATTGATTGTATTCAGTTTTTTATGCGCAGGTTAGATCGGTTCAATCGTAGCTTAACATTGTGTTTGATTCTCATCCAAACCCGCTATAGTGGACATTGTTTATGTATCTCATCTAATGGAACTTATTTATCACGCCTGTGTCATATATAGCTTGTTAGCTTTACAGGTGAGATTAATAATGTCATTACGTATCAACGATCAAGCACCAAATTTTCAAGCTGAAACGACTCAAGGAAAAATAGACTTTCATGAGTGGATTGGAGACGGTTGGGCTGTTTTATTTTCACATCCTAAAGACTTTACACCTGTTTGCACAACAGAACTTGGATACATGGCTAAAATTCAACCTGAATTCGAAAAACGAAATACCAAAATTATTGGTTTAAGTGTTGACCCTTTAGATCAACATAAGAAATGGCTAAAAGATGTCGAAGAAGTAGGTCACGCAACAGTCAATTACCCAGTCATTGCCGATACTAACCTAAGCATCTCAAAACTCTATAACATGTTGCCTTCAGATGAATCTGGTGCAGCAGAGGGAAGAACGGCTATGACTAACGCGACAGTCCGGTCGGTTGTCGTAGTAGGCCCAGATAAGAATATCAAACTAATGATCACTTACCCTATGACCACGGGTCGAAACTTTGATGAAATATTAAGGGTTATTGATTCAATGCAACTTACCGATAAATATAAAGTAGCAACCCCGGTAAATTGGAAGCAGGGAGAGGATGTGATCATTGTTCCATCTGTATCCAATGAAGAGGCTCAGACAATTTACCCAGAAGGTTGGCAAACAGTAAAACCCTATCTTCGCAAAGTGAAGCAACCGGGAGAAACGCTCTACAGATAACTTTAAAATATACGAGCAGGCTTTGATAAATTCATTTGGGCTCTCAAAGTGTGAGAGTCTCGATAATCTATACGTTTTGATAAGTGATATTCAGACTAAATTTTTCGGTGTCGCCTGTTCATTTAATTGGCGATTTTATAACAATATTTTTGAGCCCATGGCTCATAGCTGTTTGGTCAATGTTGTGCTCATATGGTGCCATTGGTATTTTGATTCAATTCGCGTTTCCTGAAGTGATAGGTATTACTCAATAAACCTTTTTTCTATTAACGCTTCAACAGGATATCAGGCTGGATTTGCTTCTGATATATGCGTTGAATAAACGCGGGAAAACCGGTGGCCGCTCAACGTCTCATCTAAAATGCCCATCTGCATCCTAGTACTTCGATTCACAGCATTTTCCTGTTCAGTGGCTCAGTAAAATGTTCATGTTAAGGCAGATTTGTGAAGATAATAGTTATTCTATAGCAAGCAAATCGAACGCAGACATGGGCATTTTAAATGCCACCCAAAGGGCAGTCACAGATTTCCCCGTGACTGCGTTGCAGGCACTTGAAAGACGCGAGTATTACGGCGTACCTGCGCCTTATCACAGAAAAATCTGTGGCTGCTGAACCAGGCAATCGCTGTGAATCGAAGTACTAGTACTTGTCATTGCTTTGAAATTAAATCCTTGATGTGCTGGAGATGACGATTTATTCACACTGGAACTTCCCAAAAAACTTCCTGTCAGAGGAAAGCTTAATTCGAGTTCTGTAGAGCTATTTCAATAGGACCTTGGTAACGGCTTTTTGTCAGAGGAGGTATGAAGCCATGAAAATTAAAGCTTCAGGGAACGCCATTGCTGTTGTCAATTTCGTTATGTGGGGATTGCTGCCTCTTTATTATCAATATATGACACTCGAAGATATCTTCGAATTATTTTCTGTTCGTATATTGGCATCCGTGCCATTTTTGGTGTTATGTTTTTATGCTTTAAAGCAGCCTTTTCCGGCGGTTAAATCACTATTGGCGGATAAGAGATCCTGCTTTATGTTGGCAATTGCGGCGGTTTTTATTTCCATTTCCTGGTGTACCTTTACTTTTGCAATTACACATAATCATGTCATGGAAGCCAGTTTGGGTTTTTTTATTGCGCCGTTATTTGTATTTGCTTTTGGGATATTTGTTCAGCGAGAAAAGCCAGACGGCTATAAATTAGCAGCGATCTTTTTAGCTATCATAGGTGTTAGCTATCAAGTGTATTGGTATAAAGAAGTACCAATGATCTCGCTGGTCATGGCATTCTTTTTTTCGCTCTATGGTTTATGTAAGAAGTATGTAAAGTTTAATTTAATGGTTTCAATGATGATTGAAACCCTTGTGTGCGTCCCTTTTGCCATGGGTTACTTACTCTGGTCATGGACTTCGGATCATAGTCAGTTAGCGCACAGTGACTGGGTGACCTGGGCATTGTTTATTGGGTCTACACCGATGACAATTATCCCTTATTTGCTATACACTGCAGCGGTTCAGCGGACATCACTGACGATGATGGGGCTATTGCATTATATTGAGCCTAGCCTACAATTTTTGTTGGCATATTTTTACTTTCGCGAACCTTTTGACCATGCTAAAGGGGTTAGTTTTGGCTTTATCTGGCTTGGATTAATTATCTGCTCTATTCCGCTTGTAGTAAAAATTTATCAGCAGAATATGGGCAAATTCAAACTGCTCTAAACTGGCTTGAATATCTGCATTAACAAGGGGGGTATTTATGGGAATCAGACACAAGAGAATTTCTCAGATAATCGCACATCGTGGCTTGCAACGCGTCTTTCCTGAAAATACTTCCCTTGCCATTCAGGCTGCGATAGATCTCGGCGTTCGTCAAATCGAGGTGGATCTGCAATTCAGCAAAGATGGTGAACCCATTCTTTATCATGATGAAGATTGCATGAGACTCTCTGCAAGGCCTGAGAGGGTGCAAGACCTGTCAATCGTTGATTTATTAAAGACGCCTATTTATGAGCCGGATCGTTTTTGTAAGGAATATATACAAAATACCATAGAACCTTTGGACGTTATTGTTGGTTTTTTGAAGCAATATCCGGATTGCCATTTCTATCTTGAACTTAAAGATGAGGCTATTGCACATCAGGGAATTGACTATTGTTTAGCCAAGATCATGTTAGTGATAGCAGAGTTTGTTGATCGAATAACCTTAATTGGCTTTAGTGAAGAAGCTATTTTTGCTGCGAAAACAGCGTTTCACTATCGAAATACCGGTTTGGTACTATCGTCTTTGGTTAATGCGTCAAAGAAATGCCAAGAGTTGCAAGTCGATATCGCCTTTTTAAACGTTAAACGGATAAAAGACAATCTGCCTAAGTTGCCTTGTCCAATAGCCCTTTATGAAATATCAAACGCTCAGGAAGCGCAAAAATGGATAAAAAAAGGGGCGGCAAAGATTGAAACTTTTTGCTCGGACCAAATGCTTTCGGGTTTTCTTGATATTGATAGCGAATAGATCATATTTATCTATTCAAGTAAAAGGTGGTTATTACATCTGTCAGTAAGGTCCGAGAGTGCAATTCTCGGACGCCCTCCTGAGGTAGCTAAGTGCACGGAGTTCTCTGCTCAAGTTTATTGTTGAGTTGGATCATTTACCCGGCCACAAAATTCAATCCCTTTTTTTGATGGATCATGGATACAATAATAGAAAGGTTTGTTAAAAATAAATTTTGGACGGCATAAACTGCCACAAAAAAGACTTGTGCCTGACACTTTAGCAGCCGCTGCAGCTGTAGTTCCGTCTTTGTCTACATCAACGGTAGTTAGCATCTTTGAGCTGCTTATAAAGGTTGGCTGGCGCATTGAACGTTTAAAACATTCCTTAGCTGTCTCTTCATCTAATAATTTTTCAAGTCCAATATTTTTTAAATGATCGGTTAGATTTAACGTGGAAGACTGATTAAATTCAGGCATTTTTAAAGTAATATCTTGGTATCTCCCACTTGTATTTAATAACTCAATCCACCCCGGTTTAGGATATGGAAAGGTGTGGTTAGCAGGCATAATTACATCCATTACCAAGCCAGAATCCGTGTTGCGATTGTAATCCTTGTAAGGTATTCGGATGGCGATATCTTTTCCTTTGCCGTCTTCTGCGTCTCCAGTATAAACTTTGCAGTAATGGTTTTTCTTCATAAAATTAATTTTTATACGGCTACCATCATGTTTTTTAAACGTACCAGTTTCAGATGATGAGAATTTTTTGTCCCACTCACCCTTAAAAAGCTTGGTTGCTATAAATACGGTTTGATTCTTGGCTGGATCCGAGTCAAGAAAAGAAGGGGTTTTTCCATCTGTTAATGAAGAAACCAAATAGTTTACTTCTGCCTTGCCCCCTTTTTCTAGAATATAGAAGTTACCTTGACTCACATCGACTTGAGAAATTTTTTTTTGAAAGCTATTGTTTATCCAATCTTGAGCATCTTCTTTATATAAGATGATATTGGATAATACCTCCGTATCGTCAATGTCTAAATTATCAAAAATATCTTCAAGCTCGATTGGTTTTGATTCATCAAGATGACAGCATTTTCTGATTAAATCGTGTTCAGGACCTTCTATCAGACTCCCAATAATTAATAAAATAGTTTTGAACAGTGTGGGTGAAAAAGCGAAATTTCCTGCATTTCGAGCATCTACTTCTTTATTTATCATCTCAACACATAATCGGTAGTCAGGAGAATCCGAGCTATTAAGGCATAAAGCTGTGTATGAAAAAATGAGAATAAATATAGAGAGGAATAAGCTGAAAATTAAAGGCATATGTTAGTACGCTATTGGTTAGTGGAAATAAGGTATGATCTAATATCAAAAAAATAATTCCCTTTTGCTGGTGGTACCTTTGTAATGAATGTAGGTTTCGCGATACATAGCCTGATCTTAGGGAAGCAGAAGATAAAAAGTTACCGCTTTTTGCAGACAGCGCTTTGCC
>CAKMZU010000105.1:0-7654 GCA_929200485.1 uncultured Gammaproteobacteria bacterium
CTTTCTTGGTTGGCGTGCTGCACTGTGGGTACCTGGAATCATTGCCATTCTCATGGGGCTAATCCTGATTAATCGCCTAAGAAACACCCCTGAAAGTCTTGGCCTACCTAAAATTGAGTATTATAAAAATGATGATATCGCTTCACTTGAGAAGCAACCGAGCAACCCCGATATTAAAAAAGTTCTCACCAAATATATTCTCAATAATAAGATCATCTGGATTCTGGCACTAACTTACACCCTGATTTATTTAATCAGGAATGGAGTGAATGATTGGGCAATCCTTTATTTTACTCAGCATGGCATGGATAACATTAAAGCGGCAAGCATGGTGACCTTGTTTGAAGTGGGAGGATTCTTTGGAAGCCTTGCGGCGGGTTTTTGGTCCGATTACTTTTTCAGTGGAAAACGGGGCCCCATCAATGTCTTATTTTCACTTGGCTCAGCGCTTGGAATAGCCACCTTGTTATTATTTCCGAGCTATATTCTGATGTTTGGTGGTTACTCGATTTTTGCCATTGGCTTTTTTATCTTCGGCCCGCAAATGCTGATTGGTGTTGCTGCTGCTGAACAATCTCATCGAGAGGCCGCAGGTGCAGCCACAGGCTTTATTGGATTATTTGGCTACCTTGGTGCTGCCATCTCTGGCGTCCCTTTAGGGTATATAATGCAAACATGGGGCTGGGAAGGTTTCTTTGTTACTTTGACACTAGCCGGTGTCATGGCAACGCTTCTATTAATGCCAACCTGGAAAATAAGCCTGAAAGGCAATGATGACCCTAACGAAGATCAAGGCAAGGATAGCAAAGATGTGGATATTGCAGATAAAGATGTTGAGACATCGACAGGTTAATTTTTTACTCCAATAATTTAACCCTTAATCAATTAACCCTTAACCAAAAAGAGTGACAACCTGTCACTCTTATTTCGCTAGCTTGTTTGATTTACAACAATAAATTTAAGTCGTCACTTAATTTACACTTTGGATCATTTGGTTGATCAAAGGCTGAACCTAGTACTTCTATCTCTCCTCCCGAATCGAGAAAAGCTTTGACTTGCTCTTCAATGAGCTGACGCTCTCTCGTTCGAATCCCTTGACATTGACCATCATTATACTTTCGCATAACCCTTCTCCTTGGTAATAGCTGTACTTAGTGCCTACTTATCACTTAACTTAAGTTTAAAAAATCACTATGACATATTTATTATTAAAATCACTACTTACTTATTATTGGGGTTTTTAAATCATTTAATATCACAAGCATTAAATGACTCACTTGAACAAGATCACCATTATTTTCAACGCAAGTCAAGAATTTGCTATCTTTTTTTCATCCCACCTTGAATCTCTTATAAAATCTAAAAAATAAATAAATATATTACTAAGCCGTCATCATTTGTTTCAGGAAAGCGGTTTTGAACAATTGCGATCAAATTGATTTTTTATTAAGCTGATCGATCAATGGGTCAACGCTGATAAATTGACTGGTGGACTCTTAAAGGAATGCACGACAAACATGAAGTTGGGGCAATTGAAGCGCTTTTACAACTCTCTGTTTAGCGATAAGTAAATTACAAATAATTTGCTGCCGCCAATGCTAAAAGAATAATAATTTTGCAATAGGTAATCACATGACATTTGACTATATCGTAATCGGTGCAGGTTCTGCAGGATGCATATTGGCTAATCGCTTATCAAAGGACCCCTCAAACTCTGTTTTATTATTGGAGGCTGGGCCAAAAGATAATAATCCCATCATTCATATGCCAGGTGGCTGCGCTGAAGTGTTAAAGAGTGATAAGTTGAACTGGAAATTTGTCTCAACCCCACAAGAACACTGTCAGGGCAAATCCTACGACATACCTCGCGGTAAAACCCTAGGTGGCTCCAGCTCCGCTAATGGTATGGTTTATATTCGTGGCCATGCGACTGACTATGATGACTGGGCAAATGCCGGTAACAAAGGCTGGTCTTACGAAGAAGTTTTACCTTATTTTAAACGTTTTGAAAATCAAACCCGTGGTGAAGATACGTATCATGGTGCAGGTGGTGAACTCAATGTCATTAACGCACCGGGTGACAATGTATTATTCGACAAATTTGTTCAATCCGGTGTTGAGAGCGGATATCGATTTAATGATGACTTCAATGGTGAAAACCAGGAAGGTGTTGGCCGTTTCCAAGCCACCATTAAAGAGGGTAAACGCTGGAGCAGCGCTTCTGCATTTTTGCGCCCCATTCTCAAAGAGCGGTCTAACCTGACCTTAATCACGGGTGCTAATGTGAGTCGCATACTCCTTGAAGGCACAAAAGCGGTCGGGGTTGAATACCAAAAAGGCCGCAAAACAGTCGTCGCCCATAGCAATAAAGAAATTGTTGTCTCAGCAGGCACCATCAAAAGCCCGCATATCCTTCAATTATCAGGCATCGGCGACAAAGAAGATTTAACAGCCGCTGGCATTAAGCCATTAATCGACCTTAAAGGTGTAGGCAAAAATCTACAAGAGCATCTAGACGTTGTTATGCGCTGGACCATTAATGAGCCACTAGGCTTCAATGATCTGGACAAGTTCCCCAATAACGTCAAAGTCGCCTGGGATTATTTCGTCCACAAAAAAGGCGTAGGCACTTGCAACAGCATCGAAGGCGGCGGTTTTATTAAATCTAACCCAAGTCTCGATCGCCCTGATGTTCAACTGCACTTTGTCCCTTGTAATATGACGGGCATCTCTGACCCAATGCCTAAAGAGCATGGCGTCACCTTGCATGCTTGTCAGCTGCGCCCAAGCAGCCGTGGGACTATCAAGCCAGAATCTAATGACCCATTTGCTAAACCCTTGGTAGATTTTAACTTTTTAGGCCATGAAGATGATTGGCCTGTCATTCATCGCTGTGTACACATCTTGCGTGAGCTGATGGAAGCACCGGTTTGGAAAGGTCTAGTGAATGAAGAAATTCATCCCGGCGCTCAATACAAAACCGAAGAACAACTGAAAAACCTTATCGGCAGCATTACAGAAACCGTTTATCACCCCGTCGGCACTTGTAAAATGGGGCAAGATGACACTGCCGTTGTTGATGCTGAATTAAAGGTTCATGGTGTTGAAGGCCTGCGCGTTGCAGATGCATCCATTATCCCCACATTGATTGGCGGTAATACGAATGCGCCTGCCATGATGATCGGCGACAAATGCGCAGATATGATACTAGGCAATCAACCGCCAGCACCAGCAAAGCTAAATAATAAGCGTGAAAGCGAAGTCGCAGCCTAAAGGTTGCGCATGACCGCATCAGTTGCCAACCTGTCGGGGGTCACTTGCCCAGAATGAAAAACTGGCTATATGTTGTCTTTCCACTGAGAAAGGCAACTTTTTAAAACTGGGCTAATCTAATTAACGACTTCCGCCAACAAGCACAAAAATATTCCGTTAAGCGCATCCATCATTCCATTCGACAATCCATGCTTTCGTCAATAAATTGGCCTAACCTGATATGATTTCAATAAAAAATAATAAACAATGGATTCACTATCTGGGACTGCTATTCTGTTTAGCCTTCCCATCGCTAGCCATATTCAAAAAACTTGGATTCCCTCTATTGATCTTATATGTGGCGATAGCAGCGATACTGTTAGGGCTTCTTCTTCGTTATGTCACCAAGTTTTTTTCGACCATACAAACCAAACACTTGCTGTATTTTCTGCTATTTATCTTTCTCATATTAACCGGCCTCTATCTAACAATACACCCATTAATTGATACCGCTGGCTTTTCGCTGGCAGGAAAATCTTTTGGTTCATCGGATGCCGACAATGCCACTGTTGACGCCCTAACCGAACTGACTCAGGGGCGATACCCCTATTATGCAGAGACATTTTTAGGCAATCCTATTACACCAATGCCTGGCGCATTATTGATGGCATTGCCTTTTTTTGTTTTAGGTGATGTAGCAATACAAAACATCTTCTGGTTTGCTGCGTTTTTTATTTTCGTTAGCTTTTATTGCAAAAACATTCAGGTAGCCACCATACTTTGTATTGCCGTGTTAATGTTGACCCCAAACTTTCTTTACCATGTTTTACAAGGGACGGATTATATTTCCAACGGTATTTACCTGCTGATATTTTCGGCAGGTCTCCTTGAAACAGCAAGAAAAAAAGCCTCGATGGGTTATATTGTTATCTGGGCAATTTTACTTGGCCTTGGGCTATCATCCCGAATGAACTTCATCCTTATACTCCCACTGATGTTTTTCGCATTAATCAGACTGGCTGGATTACCTAAAACGATAATAATTATGCTTATCGTCGGTATTTCATTCATTGGTATCACATTACCATTTGCACTGTATGACTTTGCAAACTTTTCACCCCTTCATACATCGAACAAGCTAAATGTTAATGGCGAAACGCCATGGGCACCGATATTAATTCCATTGTCGGGTCTTATCTTGAGTACCTATTTTGGTCTGAAGCACAAAGCATACTCATTGCTAACCTTTATGCGGGACGTGTTTTGGGTTCAAGCGTATTTAATCATCTGCGGTCTTGCGCTTTCATCATACGCGCATTCACACATTGATCTAGCGTATCCTCACTTTGCTCTGCTCTTTATGTTTTTTGGGGTGTTCGCTTTCGGTATCCCTTTATTTAACAAAAAAATCAAAGCCCAAAGCGATTCTCAGCTTGATCATGGCACCTGAGCGATCGGGCTCATAAACTGCTATTTAGTTGGTTTAAGTACTGAGAAATGTATTGAGTCACCGGTTATCGGACAGAAGCCAAAAGCAATTAATAGAGATGCCCTTAAATCCAAAACGCCGGCCAGCTTAAAATTGATCAACGTGGGCTTTTGCTTTTTTAGTTCTATTTTCTTCCTTGAGATTTCTCTTCTTTTTTACTTCCACCGCGCTATTTTTTTCTATACTTAAATCAACATTCAATACTTTTTTAATCTATGAAACCAACTCGATTCATTCAGCGTTGTCTATTCATATTTACCTTGAGCCTGCTTGGTGCCTGCCCTTGGGAGGGTGTCGATAAAGACAGGGAATACAGATATTACTCAGAATCTGAGAATCCGAGCATAGAATCCGGGGTAATCACAGGCACCATCGATTTCACCGATGGATTTGAAAGTGAACAAGCTACCAAGCTTATCATTAAACTAGAAGATGTTTCGCTCGCTGATGCTGCATCAATTACACTGAGCGAGATTACCCTCAAAACCTTTGAGACGGTACCCATCCAATTTACCATTGGGTTTAATCCTGGCGATATTAAAGAGGCGATGAGCTATAGCGTCTCAGCGAGGCTCTACAGTCAAGATGAGGATGGCAAAGAAAAACTGACCCATATCAATACGTCAAGCTTTCCTGTTTTGACCAATGGCTTTGATAATACCGTCAATCTGCTGCTGGATGAAATCTAGTCATCCTTCCACGGGCTCACCCCTTCGAAGGATGCCTTGTTGTCCAGGATTTGCCTCTTAACTATCAAAATTTTCTACTCAAAACACTCTTTCAGAACCCAATCGAGTCACAACTTATAAAAAAGAGCATTGCCCCTATTTCAACTTCCTCATTACAATGGCTCGAAAATAATAATTAAATATTATCTGCGCTATGTTGTTCAAAAACGCCAGTTCTTGCTTGGTAATGCTTTTCGTACTTGTTGGCTGTGGTTCTGACAGCGAAATTCAGCTAGGCGATAGCTCATCCAACGAAGATAGGTCATCCAGTGAAGATAGGTCATCCAGTGAAGATAGCTCATCCAACGAAGATTCCAATCAAACCTCACCCTCTATAATTCAAAATCTATTGGTCACCGTAAACGTACCCACTTTTTATAACCATGATTCGGATACCAATGACTTAGCGCAGCCCTACCAGAGTAACGATAGTTTTGATCAGGCACAGATCATTGGTTCACCGAGTGAAACCATTGGATTTCTCAACAAAGGCCTCATGCCTGAAGGGCGATTTACTGATAAAAGCGATCAGAGGGATATTTATTATCTTAAGCTGACGAAAAATCAAGGCATCCAGTTAAGGGCCGCGCTTTCTGATCCTGATAATTTATTAACTGATCTTGATCTCTATCTTTATGATAAAGAAAGACAGCTGGTTAAAGCCTCCACCACAGTGGGCAACGATGAAGAAATCACCCCCCCTTCTGATGGCTTTTATTACGCTGAAGTACAGATCAAAAGCCATCAACCTACAAACATCCATGCCAATTATCTGCTGAGCGTTATCGACAACCCTGATTTAACCCCACAAAATGGCCGAAACCTGACGGTTCATCAACTTAGCAGCAAGATAAAAATCAAACCGAAACCCATAGCAAGTGAAGTCACAGGCCAAACGAACCTCAAGACTCAGCGATTTTACGACCAGCAAAATAACTGGAAGGTAGAGCGAATAAATAACCCCGAACGGCTCAGCCTCACCCCTTTATCACACGATGCCAAACGCCGCTTGCATAATCAGCAAAAACACAAACTCCTTGATAGCGTAAAACAAAAACAACGTGAAGGCTTTGAGGCTGAACCCATCATCCAATTCAGCGCATTAAACATCAGCAATGACCCTTTGAGCATTTATCAATGGTATCTGCCCAATATAAAGTATCAGGAGGCCTACGCCATCACCCAATCGTTAAATCTTGATGAAGTCACTGTTGCGGTGATTGATACCGGCATTGTGATGCACCCGGATATAACGGATAAAATACGTGATGGTTACGATTTTGTCAGCGATGCCAACCATTCGTGCGATGGCGATGGAATAGATCCCAACCCTGAAGACACACAATCGATCAATAGTGCTGAGACAAACAGTAGCTCTCACGGTACAAGCGTTGCCGGCATCATCGGCGCCAAACAAAACAACCAACTGGGTCTATTTGGATTGGCGGGTAACGTCACCATTATGCCAATAAGAGTCATCGGCTGTGATGGCTTTGGAGACACTCTTGATCTTAAAGAAGCCTTGCGCTATGCGGCAGGTATGCCTAACGCCAGTGGTTTTACTCTGGATGATCCTGCCGATATTATTAATTTAAGCCTTGGTTCAGAAGGCTTTCTAAGCTCACTTCGCGATTTATTGGTCGAAATTGAAAGTCGAGGCATTATCGTTGTTGCTGCCGCAGGCAATGACAACGTCAATCGCGCGTTTTACCCTGCGAGTTACGACAGTACTTTTTCAGTCGGCGCGACCAATTATTTTAACAGTCAAAAAGCCTACTACAGTAACTACGGCAACACGGTTGATCTGGCAGCCCCGGGTGGTGAAGTGAATCGATCAAGGAACCCCACAGGTGAATCGGATGGCATTATCAGCCTATTGGCATTGAGTAACAACGGGCAATTAACATCAGGTTACGGTTATGTTGAGGGGACGTCCATTGCAACCCCTATCGTCAGCGCCATCTTTGCCTTGATGAAAGGCTTTTCGCCTGAACTTACCCCGGGTTTTTTACGTCAATTATTGATCGAAGGGAGCTTAACCGGCCAATCACAGAGAAACGATACCTTGGGTTACGGCGTCATTAATACCGAACAAAGTATTCTTAGCATTATAGAATCAACGCAAGAAAATGCAGCCCTTTATAGTGACAGGACAACGCTGTATTTCAATCAGGTAAAACAAACT
>CAKMZU010000105.1:7664-10411 GCA_929200485.1 uncultured Gammaproteobacteria bacterium
GTTATCGGAGAGCCTAAAACGAGTAATGAATCCATCGTTGTTTCGAATATATCTACGACGACACAAGGGCTTGGCCAATATAACGTTGCCGTCAATTTAGATGAATTGCCTCAATCTGAACGCACTGAAAGCATTGAGATAGATGCCTCCGAGGGACGGACTGCACAGACGATTCGCTTAACCTTATCCATCGATAACCGACCGATTTCCAGTGAAAATAATGATGTTGGTCGTCTCTTTATCTATGTATTCGAAAAGGGAAAAACTGAAACACTACTCGGCGTTGAAATGGAAAAACAGGGGCAAACATTTATTGCTAACCTGAATAATTTGCCTGAAGCCGAGCTGGAAATCTTAATCGGCAATAATCTCGATGGAGATGGCTATATCTGCGAGCCTTTTGAGTTTTGCACTTCTGCAAAGGTAAGTGGCAATCAGTTAGAAACCACGCTTCAAATTAGGCAGAGGGATTAATAATTACGTAAGTATTCACAGGCACCATCACCGTTCATCCTGAGCCTGTCGAAGGATGTCTATCGCGTCTATGCTAGAACTTATGGGAGCATTAATACTAAAAATCGCTAGATTCCCTCTATGAATTTTTATTAAATACTCCAGTCTAACGAGTTGCATCCGTTATATTTAACAATGGCAAATCAGATGACTCTACGCCTTCAGTACCCGTGTTTTATTACCGCTTTTGTCATTTTTTTCATGCTTGTAGGCTGCAGCAAAAATAACGATTCAAGTTCATCAAGTAATGGACTCATAAACACTGAAACTGTCTCCCAAGGCATAGAAGAGCCTACACTTGCAGGAGAGCCCGATACAGGAAAGCCCGAAAAACCCACCCTGCAAAAAATACTCATCACACCTGAAAATGCCACCTTACATAAAGGGCAAACACAACAATACAGTGCTGTTGGCTTATATAGTGACCACACCTTGGCGGATATAACCAAACAAGTGGAATGGCGAAGCAATGCCCTACCTCGGGATATAATTTTATCCGAGCACGGCAAGCTTACGGTAAAAACACAGTTGGAGGCCATTATTGAAGCGAAAGATGCCACTAGTGGTGTTACAGGCTCTACCCATTTAAGTGTGAATACCGCCATTTTGCTTTCAATCAGCATAGAGCCAAATCCTATCATGCTTCACCTTGGCGATAGTATAAAGCCTAAGATTATGGGGTATTTTAGCGATAGCCAGCAGGTTGAATTAACACAATTTGCCCCATTTCGCTTAAGCACATCGAAATTTTTAACCCAACAAGAAGATCATACCCTATCAGCGAAAGCTAAAGGGGATACATCCATCAGTTTAACGCAGGGTGGTGTTGCCACCAGTGCGCAAGTCTCTGTTAGTGATGCCACCATCAATACCTTGGTTCTATCACCACAGACTGCTTCAACACGTTTAGGGATAAAACAGGTTTTTTATCCTATCGCCTTTTATTCTGATGGCAGCGTCAACACACTCGGCAGCGATATTGAATGGTCAGTCAATAAACCTGAGCTAGCCCATATCTCTGATAACGGTGTCGTGACGCCATTAAAAATCGGCGATGTCCATGTCAGGGCGACTCAAAAATCGACAGGGAAACAAGCAGAATCGATCCTCTCCATCATACCGGCGAAACTCGATCACCTTGTGATTTACCCCCAAAAACCTGTTATCACATCAGGGCTAAAGAAACAGCTTTGTGTCATCGGCGTGTATTCTGATGGCAAACAAGAAGAATTAACAGAAAACGTTAGCTGGGGCATGATTAATACCGCCATTGGCGATCTTAGCCCATCCGGGCTGTTCTTGGCCAAAGTCGCTGGCAATTCAGACATCAGCGCGCAAATAGATAACATCAAAACCCAAACCACACTGACAGTAAAAGAAAAACAGGTTGACTCGATAGAGATAGCAACGAAGCGGAAGCGGCTTCCCCAAGGCTTATCCAAACAATTTAGAGCAATCGCTTCGTTTGATGACGGTTCTGTTGAGAATATTACCAAAAGTGCTCAGTGGTCGAGTAACAACTCTCAAGTCGCCACGGCAACACCGGATGGAAAAATTAAAGGCATAGGTATTGGAGAAACTGAAATAACCGTTAATTTTAAAGACTCACCCCCCGTCTCTCAAAACTTGACTGTCACCAATGCGAAACTTAAAAAAATATGGATAGAATCAGGAAAAGAAAAAATTCAATTCATCAAAGGTGATACAAAACCGCTTCACGCTTACGGGTTGTTTTCCAGTGGCGATCAAGCGGATATAACAAACCGGGTAATATGGGTGAGTGATAACCCTGAGGTGTTTACCGTCATCCCTTCAGGCGAAAAAGCAGGATTGGTAAAAGCGATAGGGCTTGGTAACGCATCGATTAGAATCATTGATAAAAAAACTCAACGAGAAGCGACCGCTATTTTTAATTCACAAGAAGCAGCGCTTGAGGGCATTGATATTGAACCGAAAAGCCTTAAGATCATGATGGGCAATCCAGCTGAATTAAAAGTGATGGGATCTTACTCTAACGGACAGAAGTTAAATATTACTGAAAATATCACATGGCAAAGCAATGATAATAGTATCGCCGTAATAACTAACAAAGGGCTGATAACCCCCCAAAAAACCGGGTCAGTTTCAATCAGCGCTAATTATGAAGGGAAACCGGCTTCAGCTTCACTTGAAATTATCAACCCCAAAGCGATCGACAAAATCATTATTGATCCGAGTAACGTGGAGTCCAGCCC
>CAKMZU010000106.1:0-3855 GCA_929200485.1 uncultured Gammaproteobacteria bacterium
CTCACCGACAACCCTTGCTCTAACATCACCTCCATTGACCCTAACACTATCGTTCGCCTTATCACCCGCATCGCTATTAGATTCATCAGCACTCTTGATATAAGTACCAATACCCCCATTCCAAATCAGGTCAATTCTTGATTTTAAGAGATATTGAATCAGCTCTGATGGCGTTAGCTGCTCTTCGGCAATATCAAAACAAGCCTGCATATCTTCCGAGATGGCTATTGATTTAGCTGCTCGAGAAAAAACCCCGCCCCCATTAGAAATTAACGACTTATCGTAATCACCCCAGGAAGATCTTGGCAACTTGAATAAACGTTGTCGTTCTTGAAATGAATCATCAAGATTTGGTGTTGGATCAATAAAAATATGCTGATGATTAAAAGCGGCCACTAATTTAATGCAAGGAGAGAGCAACATGCCATTACCAAACACATCGCCAGACATATCACCAATAGCCACCACACTAATGGATTCATTTTGAATATCAACGCCTCGTTGTCTGAAATGACGTTGCACCGAAACCCAGGCACCTTTAGCCGTTATCCCCATTTTTTTATGGTCATAACCAATTGATCCGCCAGATGCGAACGCATCACCTAACCAAAACCCCCGCTTTAAGGCAATATTGTTTGATATATCCGAGAAGGTAGCCGTTCCTTTATCCGCAGCAACAACCAGATAGACATCATCACCATCATGACGCACAACTTCTGGCGGCGGGACAATCTCTCCGGAAACCACGTTATCCGTTACATCCAATAAAGCATTGATGAACGTTTCATAACAAGCTATGCCCTCAGTTTGCACTTCGTCACGCGACATTTCTGGATTCAACTTTTTGGCAACGAACCCACCTTTTGCCCCCACAGGGACAATAACTGAATTTTTCACCTGCTGCGCTTTCACCAAGCCTAAAACTTCTGTTCGAAAATCTTCATTACGACAAGACCGGCGAAAGCCTCCCCGGGCAACTCGCCCGCCTCTCAAGTGCACACCTTCCACTTTTGAGGAATAAACAAAGATTTCATACAATGGATGGGGCTCAGGCAAATGAGAGATACTGCCAGGGCTTAATTTAAATGAGAGGTAAGGTTTGTAATAGCCTATCTCATTAAGTTGGAAAAAATTCGTTCGCAAGGTTGCATCGATAAGCTGCAAATAACAACGAAAGACACGGTCTTCATTCAACTGCTCGACGGTATCCAATTCCGTTAAAATTTGCCCTCGAATATTGCTATAAACAGATTCTCTATGCTCCATCGTCCAATCTGGGTACAAACCAAACTTTGCATTAAACGCTTGAATAACCAATTTACTGATTCGGATGTACCTCACCAATGTTTCAGCAATGTACGGTTCACTGATGCCAAAAAGTGTTTGTTTCATATAGCGTGCGTAGGCACGCATCATGCCAATATCTCGCCAATCAATGCCTGCGCCAAGCACCAGTTTATTGAAAGTATCGTCTTCCGCCACACCATCCCAGATTTTCCGGAACGCCTGCTGAAACAGGGATTTAACCGCTTGCATATCAACACGTTCAGCCAGCGTATAAACAATCGACAGGTGATGAATGTAAACTTCCAGTCCATCAATACAGTCAATAGCATAAGGATGTTCTTCAATAATCCGAAGGCCAAAATTTTCAAGCACAGGTAAAAGATCTGATAATGGCAATAAACCTTTTGTTGTGAATAACTTAAATTGAATCTGATCTTTATTTTCTTCAATTTCTTGATAAAAACTCATGCCAATATGTTGCAAACGGCTTCGTTTTAGCTCATCAATTTGAAGAATATCATGTGTTGCTGTTTCCGGAGTAAAGTCCTCACGGTAAGCTATAGGGAATGACGTACGATATTTAAAAAATAGCTGGTTACCTTTCTCCTCACCAATTTTTTTAATCAACGCATGACGGAAATCATCCTCCCAAAGACTGGCAACCTTCTGAACCGTTTTCTCTAATTCTGCAACATTCAGTGGCTGATCTGAATTTGGCTCAAGCCTGAAAATAAAATACATTCTTGCAAGCATTGATTCACTTAAGAAAATATCGAACTCGACATCGCGCGCGCACCATGCCTCTGCAAGCACATTCTGTATTTTTAAGCGAAGTTCAGTATTAAAGATATCTCTAGGCGTATAGCACAAACAGGAAATAAACTTGCCATAGGTATCTTTCCGAGCGAATATTCGCGTCCTGCGTCGCTCTTTCATACTCAAAATACCCATCGCTGTATTAAACAGTTGAGCTTCTGTCGACTGGATTAATTCATCCCTTGGATACAACTCAAGAATACGATTTAACTCCTTGCCATTATACCCTTTAGTATCAAGCTCAGATAAACGCCAAACTGCCTCTATCTTTTTTCGAATAATAGGAAAGGCTTTAGGCGATTCCAGATAGACGCTTGAGGTGTAAAGGCCCATAAAACGCACACCGCCAATCACTTCGCCTGTTGCATTAAACCGTTTGACAACAACGTAATCGGAATAGGCTGGCCTGTGAATTCGACTTCTTGCACCAGATTTGAAGAAGTTAATCATGCTGTCGCCAAGCATAAATGTCTGGATTTCTGAAGACAGTTCCACCACTCTCTTTTTGTTTTCTGAAGGTTGATTAAATCGAAAACTCCCTAAATTTTTCGATTTATCTCGAACGACATAAGTGAAGCCACCCTCTTCTTCCAAGGTGAACTCATCGTAGGCAATAAAGGTGAAATGCTCATTCTTGAGCCACTCTAAAAAAGCCAGACATTCATTCACTTCTTCTTCTGAACGCTCACATGGAAGATGCTGTAATTCTTTTGTTGTAACATCAAGTGCCTGTAAAAATTTCGGGTAGTCATCCACACAGCATCGCAACTCGCTCAAAACGGCATTTAGCTTTTCATGGATATCCTCAAGAATGGTTTTATCCGTGACTTTATCTATCTCAAGATAAACGAAGGCCTCTTCAAAAACACCTTCAGGTATTGTTACACCTCTATGAGACTTCTTTGTCAAGGTAGTCAGCAAGGCCTGACCTGATGAATCTCGTCCAACCTGAATCGTAGAAGTATGGACTGTATGAACTGACATATGGCGTCGATTGATTTCCATCCTTGCCGTATCAATAATAAAAGGCGCATCATCTGTTATTATTTGGATAACCGTATGTGGCGATGCCCATCCATTATCTGCTTGAGTGGGATTACACACCTTGAGTTTTATTTCATTTTTGGCACGATGCTGAAGAAAATTCCATGATGCGAACGTTGCACCGTAGAGATCCTCAATATTTCTTTCTGCAAATTCAAACTGAGTGACTGACTCAAAATACACTTCAGCAAAGCGTTTAATTGCTGCAGCATCATCCCCATGGCGCTGATCAATTAAATCAAAAAGGGACGTCAAATCCAGTTGCATCTTAATGATTTTCATAAATTTCGAGAACAATTTACATGTATTTCTAAAGGATAGACCAGAGCCTTCTGAAAAGCGCTGAGTTTCTCTTTAACGAAGATCAAGGTAGCGTTTTTACTTAAAAATATACCTTGAACTCTTAGCAGGCCGAAGAGTCGAAGAAAGCTTAATAAAGGAAATACTTCTTCACAAAAAACAAACTGGCCAAACATACCTGTACTCCGTTTCACGGTAATTGATTAAGCGTGAAGCGACTCATGACAAGAAGCACAACATTGACAACAGGAAATGTCAGCTGAACAGTCTTGACCCTTTCAGACTTCATGAGTCACAGTTTATAATGGTTTAATACAGACGAAGTGTATCAATGGGTAGACACACGATGGAGAAATAAATTCCATCAATCAGGGAATTTTCTTAAAAGCAATAACAAATTAAGGACGA
>CAKMZU010000106.1:3865-10316 GCA_929200485.1 uncultured Gammaproteobacteria bacterium
CCTTTCTCATACAAAACACCTGAAAAGAACACAACTTAATTTAGCCCCTTTTCACCTCTTTCTTCCAAATGGATCGTAAGTTTGAACTTTTAAATCTAAATACGCTCATTAGTTACAAGTATTGTTATAGGTTTTTTTAATGAGGTTTTTACTGTTATTCATTTTGTTTCCTGTTTGCTACTCTCAAAGTAACAACATCACGATAATAGAGATATTTAAACTATTCAAATTGAATCCATTTATCTTGCACAAAAATGACGATAGCCATGAAGAATATTTAATTAAAATACAAACCAATGAAGAGACAATTCGTAAATCTACTGCAATGATTTATTTTATAATCAACAAAGCGGATAACACAACATCATTAAAACCGCATTTTTCGTCAGCTTGTGTCGGAGATAAACTTAGCAAAGAATTAAATAATAAGACTAAGTTTCATAATACATTACGGGCTGAAATTGAAAAATATCAATCAGTATTCAAAGAAGAAATAAATTCTCCAAATACTAACGAGTTGAGACTACAATTTGACAGCGAAAAACCTCTAGAAATAGATACAGAATCTGGATCTAAAAATGATTCAAAACCAAACAAACTCATTCTTTATAATCGGGGAAATGCGGAGGGAAAATTTCATTTTGAGTCGAAGGAATTGGCAAAAGATTAATGAATGTTGTACTAAGAAGAGCCAAGCGAGCGCACTCTTTAATCCTGACGAAAATCACGCACTTCAATCAATAGTAGAGTCTTTCATTAAGCGCACTATACCGTTTGTCGAGAAGGAGCGGCCAAACCTTGCTTGCGATAGAAAACCAGAATAACCGAAGGCGCAACGATCAAATCAGCAATCAAGGCTAAGCCAATGCAGCTTGCCGTTAGGAAGCCGAAGTCAGCAATATTCTGCAGATCTGAGAAGATATAAGTCATAAAACCAGCACAAAGAACACAAGTGGTAATAAAAAGGGCAGACCCTGTATTTTGAAGGGTTTTTGCCATGGCATATTCTGCATCCATGGATTGGCTGAAGTTCCGTTTAAATGACGATATAAGGTGAACCGAATCATCAACAATCAAGCCTATCGCAATAGATCCCATTAACAGACTAAACAGATCCAGGGGCATGCCGATCAACTTCATCATTGCCAATACAAAGAAAATGGGGATTAAATTTGGCAGCATCAACGCAAAACCTAATCCAATCTGCCGGACAAAAATCATCATCAATAAAGAAACAAGGCTCGCAGCTAAAAGGTAACTTACAAACATGGATGAAAGCATGGCTGAGGATGTTTGATTAACAATACTCGCCATACCTGTGACTTTTAATTGCATAAGATGGCCTAGGTCATCCTGAAAGCTACTTTTTATATTATCCAAAAAGGCGGTGTAATCTACCGCATCCCGCCAAGGTGTCGTTAAGGTGACACGGATTTCGGAGCAATCTGTATTACAAAAACGTGACATTTGTTCAGCTGCATTCAATTCCAATAAAAGAATCTCCTGCGCTAATAAAGCATCTGAGGTGGGTAAAGATAAACCTGCAGCAGGATCAAACACACTGTTGGTTTGTTTCAATAGATCTAACAAACTGTTGGCTGATCGAATGGGAATATCAGTAGACTCCCGTTTTAACTGATCCAGCCACTCATCCAACGCCCAAAGATTTTCGACTGAAAGACGACTGCTGTGACTATTTAACAGAAGTTCTACCTGCATCGTCCCAGCCAACTCTTTATCTACCAACTCAACTGCCTGACGAGTAGGGTTATCAGGCTTTAACCACTTGAGTGCATCATGGCTCATGGTTAGATTTAGTGAAAGAAAAAAACTAATCCCTAGTAAAATGGCAGAAACACTAATGACGGTTTTTCTATATTTATTCAATAAACGAACATAGGAAAAGAGTTTCTCACCAGGCTCTTTGGCTAATCTTGAATCACGGCGTTTTAATGGAAACAAAATCATTAAAGAGGGTAAAACTACTAGCGTCAGAAAAAGCGCTAACCAGACACCTAACGATGAGAAAAGCCCAAAACTTGCAATAGGTTTAATCTCAGAATGCGCAAAAGACAAAAGCCCTGCCGATGTCATAAAGGTTGTAAAAAACATAGCCTTTGCCGTGCTATGAATTGCCTCTTTTATCGCCGGCAGCTTGGCCATACCCACATCATATTTTGAATAAAACGCACGTAGAAAATGGACGGCATCACCCACACAGACCGCGAGCAAGAACGAAGGCAAAATCGTTCCTGTGACTTGAATCGCATAATTGCCGATAACCATCAAACTCATCGCTATCGAAATGGCTAGTATCAAACTGAGAATTGGCAGGATAACGGCACTTAAACGCTTAAAAAAAGCCCAGAGAAAAAGCGCCACCAATGCCAGAGCAATCAAGCTGAACTTAACAATATCGGTGCGCATTTTTTCTGCCAACTCAACGGTTGCCATCGGCGATCCGCCAATCACAATAGGCTCAGCAAAATCCGCCTGATGCTCTTGAACCACTGATTTGAGTGCTGTGAGTGACTCAGCAGCCTGTTCAAGATTCATGTGCCCTCGCTCGGCATACTTATTTTCGACCTGAGCAATGAATCGTATTGATACAAGAGTGACATCGCCTTCTTGGTTGATGAGACGATCAAGATAATAAGGATTGGTTAACGCTTCGCGTTTAATGTCTTCAGGTGCATTTAAAATTTCATCAAATAGCTGCCCTACATAAACCACATCATCTTCACTTTTAATGTGACGGCTATTAGTGATGGTTTCAACTTCTTTAACGTAAGGCACATCTCGCAAAATACTGCCACTTAAGCGGTCTAGATCTTGCTGAAAGCCTTGGGTGAAAATGCGGTTCGATCTGATCAGCAAAATAAGATATTCGCTGTGACCAAAACGATCTTTGAAATCTGAATGCAAGATTCGCTCGGGATGATCTTCTTCCAGAAGATTACCAAAAGCCGAGTCATAGCGAACCGTTCCCATTTGAAACAAGAGAATTACTGTCACTAAAAGTACAGTAAAACAAGTCAAAAAAGGAAAGCGAATCAACCTCAGAGGTAAAAAGCTGATGAAATATTCTAGTCGTTGTCCCATAGATGGAGCATAAGACCTCTAGGTGTTTGTCATCCTTGAATAGAAGTTATCAAACACTGAGCATTCTTTATCTTATTATTGTTTTGCGATCAATCTATTGAAAGCATTGAATTAAGTCAAGATTTTGTCCGTGTTTCCAATATTGTCATGCCCAGTTGTTATCGCCATCTCATTAACCGTAAAATTATTCAATTTCTCTTTATTCTTAATGATTTACCCGCTAAGAAATGATGGCTTTCTTATTGGGCTTTGGTTAGTCTTATCCCAAAAAATTCACAAGGAGTTCTCCGCATGCATCTTGGCTTCAGTTCAATGAACACTCCAAGCGACCCCGCACCAGATTTGTTAGCCAAAACCCTTGAAGAAGCAGGCTTTGAGTCGCTTTGGTACGGTGAACACAGCCATATCCCAATGTGCAGAACAACCCCTTACCCTCCTGGTGGTGATTTACCAGAGCCCTACAAGTTCATGATGGACCCTTATGTCTCATTAACCATGGCAGCAAGCAGCACCACGAAACTTAAGCTTGGGACGGGCATTGCGCTAATGTTAGAAAGAGATATTTTTTCCCAGGCTAAAACCATGGCAACCCTTGATCGCTTATCCAACGGCCGCTTATTGATTGGTACTGGCGTAGGCTGGAACAAGGAAGAGTTTGAAAATGTCTCAAACCTGCCATGGAAGCAACGCTATACCGGAATGAAAGAAACCGTTGCCGCCACTAAAGCACTATTTACTGATGAAGCACCTGAATATCATGGTTCACAAATTGACTTTGATCCTGTCTGGTTTGAACCTAAACCTGCTCAAGCCGGCGGCCCTCCTGTTATTTTTGGCGCGATGGGGCCGATGGGCGTTAAACACGCAGCAATGTGGGCAGATGGCTGGATGCCCGTCGATGTAGTCATGCCAGATATCGAACAAAGCATTAAAGACTTTAAAGACCAGGTTCGAAGCTTTGGCCGTGATCCAGATGCTGTCGAAATCACTATGGTCGTCATGTCACCTCTTTCAGAAGATCTATTAAAAAAATATCGAGACTTGGGTGTGCACCGCTGTAATATCGGCGTGGGCATGGAAAACTGGGACAAACCTGAAATTATCTTCCCGATGATTGAACGTTTTTCTAAACTCACCTCAGAGCTTTAGCTTTACTATCCTGGATCACGTCGTCTAGTAGCTGATCCAAAAAGGGTTTTCTGACATGCCCAAGGATGATGATATGTGCAATATCGCCTTGGGTTGCTAAATGATAACGACGCCATACTACCTCTGAAGGCTTGGTAAAATAAACTGTCACCGAGTTAGGATTACTATGTGCCTCTACCCCCTCATTGACTAATCGATCTTTAGCGTATTGAGCAAAATGAATACAGCGCAAAGTTCTATCTACCCAATCTTTTTTTGAGTGTGTTTTTATGGCATACCATAAAATTAACGGTGTAAATGCATTGCGTGAGCCTGCAATGGTTAAATCATGGGTATCAATATATTCTATGGAACGATCAATCAAATGCGCCGCTGATGCCTTAACAATTGCCACCCCACACGGGATGGGGGAACCAATCATCTTATGCCCCGAAACGGCAATTGAATCAATATCCGCTCGAAAGTCAAAAGGCTCTGGATTAGGTACAAAGGGTAAAATCAACCCTTTTAATGCTGCATCAGTATGCAGGTAATATTGATTGCGACTGAAACCGGCAAGCGCTAAACGCTCATGAATTGAAGGTATATTATCGACTGCACCTTTCATGGTGGTACCAACATTTGCCCAGATAATAAAGGTCTTATCCCCGGAATCAATGATTCTTTCCATCAAATCATCAATATCAATTTCTCCGTTTGGCAGGCTTTTAACAATAACGGGTTGCATTCGCAAAAGGTTAGTTATTTTTAGCACCGAGTAATGGGAATCAACCGAAAAGTAAAGTTTAGCCAATGGGTATTTTCTTCTAGCCACATAACAACAATAAAGATTACCCTCTGTCCCTCCATTGGTAATATATCCCCAAAAATCCTGCTTATCCGCATGAAAAAGCTCAGCAAAATAATCAACAACCGTTTTTTCAAATGTTAGCGTATTGACAACGGGATTACCGCCTTCATAAGGGTCACCCACATTGTTTATTGACATCTTCAAAAAACGATACAAGGGGCTGTAATCAAAATCCTCAGACAACGGATAGCCAATACAGTGCTGATGACGCTGACTGAGATCGTCATAAAGACGATCCAACTGCCTTTGATCTTCCTCAGATAAACCGTTCATTCGACTAAAGTCACCTGTTGGGATAAAAAATCATTTATTTTTAACAAGCTGTCTCTGGCGTCGATCGACTCTTGAAAAGCTATTTTCATCCTATGGAGCGCCCCCTGTACTTGAGGACTAAAATACTGAACTAAAGCACAAGACAGAAAATTAGATAGCAGAGTCTTCAGCATAAGCATTATTCGATCAAATAAATACGTCATGCTACCCCCATCGAAAACATATCTATTGATTAGACATTTAAAAAGATGAATTGCTCATAAAGCCATAAACTTTAATTGATTGACTAGGCTGCCAAAGGGAAAGTAAATCCGATCAAGTGATAAATATTAAA
This sequence comes from uncultured Gammaproteobacteria bacterium, assembly GCA_929200485.1. GTDB lineage: Bacteria > Pseudomonadota > Gammaproteobacteria > Pseudomonadales > DT-91 > CAKMZU01. Next base: position 9,574 of record CAKMZU010000106.1, read on the forward strand.
AAGAAAGTGGGCTAAAATCGCTAAATATAAACGCCCAGTCACCCAATAGATCAATCCAAAGCATCCACCAGCAATGGTTGCCAGCAATACATATTCAACCCCTCCTGAAAAATGGGCGATACCAAATAGTAAACTAGAACCCCCTAACGCAACCCATTTGCCATAAATCAAAAGCTTGTTTTGCAGATACCCTCTAAAAAAGACTTCCTCAGCCACACAGGTAAATATTAAATTATTCAAGGCAAACAGATAAATCCAAACAGGGAAACTAAACTCAATAGTCACTAAACCAAGCAGTATGCCCACCCAAGGCAATAGACCTAGAGCAGCAACTGATATAAGTAATAGCCCCTTTGAATGAATGACCACATTGTTATTAAGCATCTTCGGGAATAAAATAATCAAAGCAAACACAGTCAATGGTTTATCAATGTTCAAATACATTGAAAAGGGCAAACTATTCGGACCTGCCTTAACAGCATCCAACACTTGAACATTATTAAATCCGGGAAAAAGGTGAGCACCTAAAGCAATGCACCACAGGATAATCAGTGCATGCGTGAATAGCGCCGGCAAACGGCGTAGATTTCTTGCAAGTATTGAAAGCCCGAGCCCTGCGAAACATATCCCAAGCCCTACCCAGTCAAGCACGCCAAAAAAAACTGCCAGGATAAGAGATACAGCAAGAAAACCAATCCAGACTTTCTTTTTAAAAATCGCGCTAATGATGGCCAGCGCAAGAA
>CAKMZU010000107.1 GCA_929200485.1 uncultured Gammaproteobacteria bacterium
CACTATACCTATTCAAAAGATAATAACTTCACCGGCTTCCCAATGTACGGTCTATCGAATAACAGCGATAGCCTGATGGATAGCCAGAATAAATCTTATCGCTATTCGGTTGAGATTGCCCGCAGTGATTTAATCGGTAGCGTGCCGCAAAATAACCGTAAACGCTATTATTATAACTACCTGCATCTCCCTACAGAAGTACTCACACTCAAAGATGGCGTAGAGCATTTGAAAACAACCTATGAATACAGTATTTCCCCTTTTAAATACAGTCGCTCAACCAACTATGACAAACCGCGTGAAACCATCAACTGGATTTGGGATGAGAAAAAAAACGCTTATATTCCAAGCGATAAAATCCTGACAAAATATGATTTGTATGGCAATAAAATCGAAGAGTCCCGCTTGGTCTTCGATCGCGTTTACTTGAAATGGAAGACGACTCATCATCAAGCCAAATCTTATTACAATGATGCCTCTGGTCTGGAAAAAGAAAATATTCGTACCGATAAGTTAAGCGATCAAACACTTCGATCGAGCTATACCCTCTCCAAAGATAAAAAAAGCCATGCGGAGAAAATCATTGATTATAAAGCGCATGCTAAAAGTGCTTGGGAACCCTGGCAAAAAATCAGTATGCAACATGATAACTTCGGAAGAAAAATCGCCTCATCGACACAGTGGTTAGCCAAAGGGCAACCTGACCCGCAAAAAACATCTTATACCAAAAGCTATGATTTCGATACCAAGTCTCGATTTCTAAGGGTTAAACAAACGAGTGCCCTGGGTGCAATAAACACTGAGTTCCAAGATACCCGCAGTGGTAATTTACTCGAAAAACACACCCCTGAAGGCTCTATTTGGCAATATGAATATGACGATCTGGATCGAATGACTAAAGAAACCAATCCGCTGAGAAAATCTACCCTGTATACCCATCAGGATTTCGACAAAGATCGCATCAATCAGGTAATAAAAGAAACACCGCTTCACTATAAAGTCGCCACAGTCACGGATGCTGCAGGCAGAGTTACCGCACATAAGGATTATTATCAAAACACCTGGCGAACACTCTCTGCGAAGGAATACAACGGCTGGAACAAAGTGGTTAAACAAACTAATATTTTAGGACTGGATGAGATTACCGTTTACGATCAGTTCGAACGCCCCATCAAGCATACTGACCATTGGGGCAATATCAAACGTATTGACTATAACGACTTACATCTGATAACCACGACCTATATCAACCAGCACAAAGCGATGGAGAAAGAGACGCAGCCTTGGCTTGCCAGAACACTCCATCGTAAATATCCAGTTTTTGAGAACCCTAATGATCCCCAAAGTTATTTTATTGAAGAGACGCTGGAGAAAAACGGTTTCGGTCAGAATAGTAAACATACCAGCGCTCTGATCCATCGCTGCACACTTAAACCTAAGGACTCAATCCAAAGCGTTTACACCCACGACCCCAGCTTTAATCGCATCAGCAAAACCATTGTTGGTTCTGATGGCCTGCACTTTACCCGTACAACCGAATATGACTTGTTTAAAAACGTGGTGAAACATACTAAAACGCAAACCAAAAACGATGAAACCCACCAAAACGAGACAGACTTACGCGAATACAATAAAGATAACCAGCTGGTAAAAGTCACTACGCCAGAGAAAGTGACGACGCAACACGTCAATGATAAGGAAGGCAGACGGGTTAAAACCATCCTGCCGGATGGTTCAGACATTTTATTCGAGTACAACCTGTTAGGGCAGATGGTAAAAAATAGTTGGATACGCGGGGGGAAACGACTGGAAATCACAAAAACCTACAATGACGATAATCATCTAATCACGCTGTCTGATAACGACGGTCAGTCAATCAAATATACTTACCTGCCCAATGGCAAAGTCCACACCATCACCTATCCTGACGGACAGGCCATGACACGAGTTTATGATGATAAAAACCGCGTGATTAGACGAACTGACTTTGCAGGCAAACGATATCATTTAACCTACAATGAGGATGACAAAGGCGCCCTTTCTGAAGTTCAAGTAGATAAAAACCGGATTCAATTCAATTATGGTGAAGACGACAACCATAGTAAGGGCAGCCTGATCAGCCGAACAGACAGCTATGACTCCACAAACGGCTCTTCAAGTAATACAGAAACCTGCTTTTACTACGGTGCATTCCGAAATCTGACAAAAACGACCCACCTCAACAAGCCGACCGAGACTATTTTCAATACCAACCACCACTTTAACAGCAGAGGGCAACTGAAAAGTATTACCAATCATTCACATCAGGGTCACAACCCGTCCATGGATACGTTGCAGACGTATCAATACGATTCGTTAAATCGTTTGATTGAAGAGACTCACGAGCAGGCGCATGTAATCAAATCCATAAATTACCGGTATGATGCGAACAACAATCTGCTAAGTGAAATCTACCATGATGGCACAAACCAGCACAGTATCACCCACCAGTATAATGGGCAGGATCAACGAACATTCTCAACAGTAAATCATGTCAATCAAGTGTTCATTGAGCATTATTTCTGGGATAAAAACGGGCATCTCGAACAAACCCCAAGTACTACTCGATTTGAGTATGATACCCAGGGCTATTTAATGACCATGAAGCATCCCGACTTTGCGACGATTGACTACCATTATCTGCCTAATGGATTACTGGGTAAGCGCACGAAAAATCAGAAAGATCTTGGCTTCTACCATGGGACAAATAAAAAGATTACCTCCATCAAAGATAACAACCGATGGCATAGCCTCTTTAGTGATACACATGGACTGGAGGCCGATATTAGCAATAACTCAGTTGCTCAATTCTTTGTTTCCGGACGGGACTCGGGGGGTATCCTAAGCCACGATAAAGATTTCCAGACAACCACTTACACTGCATATGGAAAGGCGATTACCCCATTTGAACGAGGCGACATCTCATCAGCCTTCGGCTGGAATCAGGAATTCCTTGATCAGGATGCAAACCTGACTTATCTGCAGCGGCGCTTTTATGATGTTGGCCTAAAACTGTTTATCAGCCGGGATACCTATCATGTCGATAACCATTATGCCTACGCTAAGGGCAACCCCATCAGCTTTATTGACCCGACAGGCCATAACGCACAACAAGGCGTCTCCTATGGCGTTGGGAGTGGATTGACGGCGCTGGGGATTATCGGGGCGGTATTTGCTGTGCCGACAGGTGGTGCCTCCCTGACACTCACAGCAGGCGCTGGGATTGCAGCTGGTGCTACAGCCGCCCTTTCAGGTATCGCGCTGATGGGCTCACAAGCAGCGTTGGATTCAGGCAACAAGCAGGCAGCGAAAGCGTTACAATATACCAGTATCGGGCTTAGCGCCGTAGCCTTGATTGAGGCGGGTGTTGCCATTGCTCCAGCGATTGCGCCCAGTTTCTTTACCAGCACATCGTATATTGCTTACCACATCCCTGAAGAAGCCTTCACTTTTTCTGTCAGTTCAACAGCACGTTTCTATACGGCTTTCACTGCGAATGCTTCCAGAGGCTTTGCTGAATCCTTCGCAGAAAGCTCTTCTGCTATTGATACGGGACTAACACAATCCTTCTATGAGTCTATTGATCAGAGTTTAACCCTTTCTGGTGAAAGTCAGGTGAGTACTCATGCGACCGCAGCTTCCGTTAATAGCGCAAGTGGCGAGTATATTCCGCTCAGTCGATTAGCGAGCCCTGTAACCAATGCGTCTATAGAAGCAGGCCATTCAGGTATTGTTTCCGGATCGTCCTCACGCATTGCAGCAACGAACGGAGCACTCTACACAAGGCCATCAACAATGATAAATGGCGTTATTTTGAGGACAACACCTTCAGCTGAAGTTGCCACTGGGCCACTTATTCCAGGTGCTATCGCTACAGAGGAATCGCTCTCTACCGATATGTCAGGTGCCAATGCCTCTTTCAGAGAAACCTTCTTTGGAAGCGAGTCTACCACAAGGAACTTTCTCGGCCTGGATCACTCAAGCGCAGAAGAGGCGTCTCCTGACGGAGGGCTATAATGATCCACTAACGGATTAACTAATGCCTTCATACGTATTTATTTTCGATTAGCTGTTGCCTGTCATCACTGACAACCAAGAAACAGACATAGCAGTCAGCATTACGCCTCAAGCATCTCAACACAACTAACAATTGAACCAAGTTTGTTCATCTTTATCAATATCATAATAATCATGGAGTCCTGCAAGTATCTTTCTGTCAACGAATCGCAAATAGGGCAATAGATGACTATAAAATTAAACCTCATATTATTGATGCCATTTTTCTGGGCCATTGCATTTAGTGCTTTTGCTGAGGAGGATTACCCTGGTTCTCAAGCCTATAACAAAACCCAGCTAAGCTCTGAATCAGTCAATGCCGCAACCGGCACCTTTGATTATTCTTATCCACTGATTTCCGCAAAAGGCCACGTATCCAATTTCCAGCTGCATTTATCCTATCGGTTTAATAAAGAGGGCATGTTCAGCCTGCCGAATGGCTGGCAACTGGATCTGGATTTTATTAAAGAAAAATCTGCTTTCATCAATGGACAGGAGTGGTTAATTAACCAATTATGGCGCGATGAAACAGGCTTTGGTTCCGGCCTTCGTTACTACAATCTTCACGGCACAAGCTTTATCGATAAGGGTGAAGCGAAAGAAATTCCTGGTCATCAGGGCGTATCCTATCGTTATCGATCCAATCATAAAGATGGCAGCATCAAATATTTCTCACACCAAGGGCTGATTGTGATTGAAGAAGATCGCTTTGGTAATTTCATAAAATTTGATTATGAAGAACCGATTTCCTCACTTCGTAGCGCCCGCCTAAAGACCTTAACGGATAATTATGGCAATCAATACAGGTTTGATTATGTGCCCGGAGGCATCATCCTGACAAGTCCGGATAAAAGGAAAACACAGATCTATTTCAATAAAAACGGGGTTGAAGCGATCGCCAATCCTATGGGTCAACGTACCGAATTTACTTACACTAATTTTGCCGGAAGAAATTTATTACGCACCATTCAAACACCCAAAGGGTTAATGACGCAAATCAGCTATAGCACCATCAACTACTCCGATGGTAATAGCAAAAGGCAAATGCCCGTTGTGCATCTGCTTGAAAAAATAGATTTAGCCAAAAATAAAAAAATTGAAGAAACACACTATACCTATTCAGAAGACAATAACTTCACCGGCTACCCCATGTACAGCTTATCGAATAACAGCGATAGCCTGATGGATAGTCAGGACAAGTCATATCGCTATTCAGTTGAAATTACCCGCAGTGAATTGATTGGGCGCGTGCCGCAAAATAACCGTAAACGCTATTATTACAACTACCTGCATTTACCGATAGAAGTGCTGACATTAAAAGATGGCTTACCCCATATAAAAACAACCTATGAGTATGCAATTTCACCTTTTAAATACAGTCGCTCAACCAATTATGACAAACCGCGTGAAACCATCAACTGGATCTGGGATAACAGTCAAAAAATCTACATTCCAAGCGACAAAATTCTGACAACATACGATCTTTATGGCAATAAAATAAAAGAAAGCCGATTGGTCTTCGATCGGGTGTCACAACAATGGAGAGCCGTTCATCATCAGACCAAAGCCTGGTACAACGAAGCCTTTGGTCTGGAAAAAGAAAATATTCGGAAGGACGCTTTAACTGATCAAGTGATTCGAACCCGTTACACCCTCTCAAAAGATAAAAAAACGCATGCCGATAAAATCATCCATTATAAAAAACAGAATGAAACCACATGGAAGCCCTGGCAAAAATTCAGCATTGTACACGATGATCTTGGTAGAAAAACTTACTCATCCTCGCAGTGGCTGTTGAGTGACCAGCTGGGCCCTCAAAAAACAGCCTATACCAAAGAGTATGCATACCATAAAGATTCAGGCTTATTGACCGTTAAACAGACAAGCCACCTTGGTGCTGAGCATACTGAAATTCAGGATACCCGCAGTGGCAACCTGATTGAAAAACGCACACCCACAGGGTCGATCTGGCAATATGAATATGATGATCTGGATCGACTCACCAAAGAAACCAACCCTTTGGGAAAAGCCACCGCTTATACTCATCAGAATTTCGATAAAGACGGAATTAACCAGATCATAAAAGAAACGCCCCTGCATTATAAGGTTGCCACCGTCACTGATGCTGCCGGAAGGGTCACCGAACACAAGGATTTTTTCCACAATGACTGGCGTAGACTGTCTGCTATGGAATACAACGGCTGGAACAAGGTGACTAAACACACCAATATTTTAGGCCTGGATACAAAAACAACCTACGATCAGTTTGAACGACACATCCAACAGATCGATTATTGGGGAAACATCCACCGCATTGATTATGACGACTTGCATTTAACCTCAACAACTTACCTCAACCAACACAAAGTGAAGAAAATAGAAAAACAACCTTGGTTTGCTAAAACCATTCATCGAAAATATCCGGTTTTTGATAATCCTAACGATCCACAAACGCATTTTCTTGAAGAAACGCTCGAAAAAAATGGCTTTGGACAAAACATCAGGCATACCAGTGCACTCATTCACCGCCAAACATTAAAACCTGTAGACATGATCAGAAGTGATTATCGCTACGATCCCAGCTTTAATCGCATCAGCAAGACCATCCAAGGCTTTGATGGTCTGAAATTAACTCGCTTAAGCCAGTATGATATTTTCCAAAACCCGGTAACAGAGACAAAAATTCAAACAATAGGCGATAAAACAAGCCAGGCGAGAACTGACTTAAGTGAATTCAATGAAGACAATCAGTTAATAAAAGTGGTTACGTCTGAGAAAATGACAACTCAGTTCATCAATGATAAAGAAGGACGACGCATTAAAACCATTCAGCCGGATGGCTCAGACATCCGGTATGAATACAATCTCTTGGGCCAGATTGTTAAAAACAGCTGGATGCGTGGAGGTAAACGTCTGGAAATCACTAAATCCTACAATGATGATCATCAGCTAATCTCACTGTCTGATAACGATGGGCTAGTTATTAAATATGATTATCTGCCCAATGGTAAAGTCCACACAATTACCTATCCTGACGGAAAAATAATGACGATGGATCATGATGATAAAAATCGTGTAATCGCTCGAACTGACTTTGTTGGCAAACGTTCTCACATGATCTACAACGCCAATGACAAGGGGAACATCTCTGAGATCCAGGTCGATAAATATCGCATCCAGTTCGAATATGGCGAAGATGACAATAATATGAAAGGTAATCTCATCAATCAAATTGCACGCCTTGATGATGGAAGCGAGACACATAGTCAGTTTTATTACGGCGGATTCAGAAATTTAACCAAAACCACCCATTTCAGCAAGCCGACCGGAACGGTTTTCAACACGACACACCACTTTAACCATAGAGGGCAGATTGAAAGTATTGCCAATCACTCTCACCAGGGACATAAACCGTCATTGGAAAGATTACAAAAATATCAATACGATTCGTTAAATCGCTTAATCAGTGAAATGCATGGCGAAGAACATCTGATTAAAACCATTGATTACCACTATGACGCCAATAATAACCTGATTGTCGAGACTTATCATGACGAAACAAATCAGCACAGTGTTACTCACCAATATAACGGGCAGGATCAGCGGCTTCATTCAATCATCAACGATAATCATCAGGAGACTGTTGAAAACTACCGATGGAATCAAAACGGTCATCTGGAAGAAGCCCCTGACAATACACAATTTGAGTATGATTCACAGGGACATTTACTGTCCATCACCCATAGAGATGAGACAACCATTAATTACCATTATTTTCCAAATGGGTTACTCGGTAAGCGGACAAAAGGCCAGAAGCATGATGACTTTTACCATGGAGCAAATAAAAAAATCACCTCTATTAAAAATGCTGGTCATTGGTACAGCCTCTTAAGTGATCCGCATGGATTACAAGCAGGGTTTTCCGATGAATCAATTGATCAATTTCTTCTCTCCGGCAATAACACGGGTGGGCTTTTACGCAATAATCAACACTTCCAGACAACCACTTACACTTCTTATGGTAAGCCTGCGACACCATTTAAAAACGATGGTTTCTCATCACGCTTTAGCTGGAATCAGGAATATCGTGATCAGGATGCAAACCTAACCTATTTACAGCGACGTTTTTATCATCCCGATTTAAAGTTATTTCTCAGTCGGGACAGCTACCCTGTCGATAATCATTATGCCTATGCCAAAGCCAATCCTGTAAATTTTATTGACCCGACAGGTCATATCTCAAAACGAGCTGCTTCTTATGGTATTGGCAGTGGGTTATTCGTATTAGGGATCATTGGTGCTATATTCGCAGTACCAACCGGCGGTGCGTCATTAACACCTGCAACCGCAGGACTTATAGGTGCCAATGTCGCAGGCTCTCTATCAGGTGTCTCGCTTATGGGATCACAAGGCGCAATTGATACAGGCCACAAAGGGGCAGCAAAAGCAATGCAATATGCCAGTATCGGCCTTAGTGCAGCGGCTATCGGTGGCACGGGCTTAGGCGTCTTGTTAACTGAGGGGGTTGCCGTCACTCTGACTTCTGGAGCAAACCTCTTAGGGCATGTGCTGACCATCCCTTTTTACACCGCCAAAGATTTCAACTCTTATGTTAATCAGGTAGGTAAGTCAGTCGATCCTTGCTCTGGGTATAATTACCATTCCAACTCTGCAAAGTGCATAGCTTCAAGGCACATTGCTAAAAAGATAAAAGAAAAAATAGAAGACTTTTACGACACTATTGATCACAGTGTCTCCCCCTCTGGAGAAAGTCAAATGACCTTTCACGCCTCAACGGGATCGGTAGGTAGCACTAACGGAAAGCACAGCTCTCCAAATCATCACTTGGTCAACCAGTCCGGTAGTGCTGGAGCACAATCTGCAACACATGATGGAGCAATACACTCACGACCTGACACCCTAATTAACAGCTCCATTACAAATTCAACGCCAGCGTCTGAAATTGCGACTACCCCTGCCATCCCTGGCTCCTTTGCAACACATGCGTCTATTTATAACGATATAAATGGTGCAAATGCTGCCTTTACCGAAGACTATTATGAAAGCATGTCGGGAACACAGCCGCTCTCTGGGCTTGATCGTTCGATCATTGAAGAATCCTTTCCTGATGGTGCAACTGAATAACCTGCCTAACACTCAATAGATGTTCAATACTATTGGATACCTTTTTTTACCTACACATAAAATACTAACAATTGAACAAAGCATCATAATCTTTATCAAAACTAAATTGCGCATAAACTTCATTTTGGCTGTTCGGAAGTCTCTGTACTGACTATTCATAACTAGAGCAAATTGTGCCTATGAAATTAAAATCCGTAGTGTTGATGCTGTTCTGGGCCATTGCATTCAGTGCTTTTTCTGAAGAGGATTATCCCGGCTCTCAAGCCTATAATAAAACCCATCTGACCCATGAATCCGTCAACGCAGCAACCGGCACCTTTGATTATTCTTATCCGCTCATAACTGCCAAAGGGCGGGTAGCCAATTTCCAACTTCATCTCTCTTATCGGTTCAATAAAGAAGGGATGTTCAGTCTGCCGAATGGTTGGCAGCTTGATCTGGATTTTATTAAAGAGAAATCCGCTTATATCCACGGACAGGAATGGCTTATTGACCGCCTCTGGCGGGATGAAACAGGCTTTGGATCTGGCCTTCGGTATTTTAATCTTCATGGTACAAAATTTGTCGATAAAATTGAGGCCAGAGAAGTTCCGGGACATAAGGGAGTATTTTATCGCTATATCGCCAATCACAAAGATGGCGGTATTAAATATTTTTCGCACCAGGGGCACATTGTCATTGAAAAGGATCGGTTTGGAAACTTTATTAAATTTGAATACGAGCAACCTGTCACCTCCGTTCGCTCTGCCCGACTGAAGCGCCTGATTGATAATTATGGCAATGAGTATCACTTTGACTATTTACCCGGTGAACTTATCCTGACCTCTCCAGACAATAAAAAAACCCATATATATTTTAACAAGTATGGTGTTGTCGATATAACCAATGCGTTAGATCAACGCACCAGGTTTAAATATTTTACTTTTGCCGGTAGAAATCTTTTACGTACCATCCAAACCCCTAAAGGGTTAATGACACAAATCAGCTACGGCACCATCAACTACATTGATAATACGAAAAAAAAACAACTGCCCGTTGTTAATCGCATGGA
>CAKMZU010000108.1:0-228 GCA_929200485.1 uncultured Gammaproteobacteria bacterium
ACCTTCAACGGGCCCACCAATACAGGTACTTTCATAGTTTCCGGTTTCAATCGATAGCTTAGTGACCACAGTAAGGGTGGGCGAACCCCAATTGTCTTTTGGCATAACCGTTAACCAGCATTGCTCAGGCTTTACGAGTGGCTCCTTGGTTTCATTCACCGTAATGGATGGCAATAAGTCTTCGACGGGCATGGCATCAATAATGGCCTTGTTTTCTTCAAGCTGCTT
>CAKMZU010000108.1:238-995 GCA_929200485.1 uncultured Gammaproteobacteria bacterium
TCATAAGGGTAATAATGCAATTTCTCAATTTGAGGGGTGAAACGTGATACCAAATAAAGATCATTACCTATTCTTCGACTTCGAACTTTGTGCCCATCGATTTTGATGGTTAACTCCTTAATGGGTGCTTTAGTGTCCGTGATATTAAAGGTTTTCACCATTAGTTCACCTTGACGCCAGCCGCCATAGTGTCGCCAATCACCACCTGATGAATTTTGATTTCCGATTAGTGCAATTCGCTTATCGGTAAGATACACCTCTTCCGCTTTGAGGTCGCCGAGATCAGTGGTACTTAATGTTTCTTTTTCGTTGGTGACAATGCGCAACTTGGCATTGATCATTTTAGGTTCTCTACACCCACCCGGACAATACATCATGTCTTCAACATCTGGCGCAATGGCTTTTGCAGAAAGCACAGCTTTATCATCCTCACCCTCTTCGGTGGTTGAATCATCTGATGATTCTTCACTCACTTCCTCTTCTTCTGTCAGGGGTTCGTCCTTTTCTTCCTCAGTCTCTCCTTCCTTGTAATAGGCATCCACAGAGGAGTAGTCATATTTTGCCTTGCTTAGGACATAAAAATTCGTGCCGTCATACTTCCAGATATCTCCCTCGTCAACGCCCTCGACCTGAACATTTGTGCCACTGAATTCACCTGTCGACGATGGCGGCGACGAAGCTGAATCACCTGAACTTGCAGAATCATTTGAACTGACACTGGCAGTCCTCATTGTTTTGGCTTGCATCGGAGCAATAG
>CAKMZU010000108.1:1005-7669 GCA_929200485.1 uncultured Gammaproteobacteria bacterium
GGAGATGACTGAGATGAATCGGAAGCACCGTCATTTGAACCACCATTGGGCGGCGCTGATGCTTTCGATTTAAACGAAACCGTAGTAGTATCCATGGACATTTCGGCTTCGGCCATATCACCGTCCTCATCCATAACATAACCATCTCTGCCCCTGCCTTCAAATTGATAAAAGGCTTGGGTTAAATAAGCTTTAAGGGTATCTCCGGTGCCGTTTCCTTCTAAAACCACGGGCATTTCTTCGCCATCATTTGTGGTAAACTTTTTTTGCTCACTATCCGTTAAACGGGTATCGACGGTTGCAATGGATGAAATATTTTCATTTCTCATTATGCCATCTTCTCTATCTTCATCCCTGTTACTGCCAATCTCTATCGAGCAGGCGGTTGCTAGAGAACAAATAACTGGCAGCAATAAATTCTTTTTATTAGCTATTTTTTTCAGAATAATGGGCATATTTTCCTCGAGCTTTCATCGCAAACTGCTCGCTTGATTATTTATCATGAGCGAACAAAATAAGGTGGCACGCGAAATTAAGTATAGAATTTCAGAGGGAAAAAAATTTTTTTTTAGGATTAATTTTTAGAAAAACTTATGCAAGATAACGCCAAGTTACTCAATAGTGATAACGTCCTTCGACAAGCTCAGGATGAATGGATTCGACAACTGGTGAATAAATGGATTTCGATAAAGTTTTTTTAATTGGTGTATCAAACGGTCTGTTGAGAGGACAACAGACCGAAATAGCGAAGGTTTAATTTTTTCTTAAAGACCAGAGTGTATACGCCGGCCCTGAAAGTACATACAACCCAAAGATGATTAATAACGCCACTGACGTCTCTATCAGGATCACGGCAAAAATAATCACTGCCAGCAGAACCATCACAAAAGGCACTCGTTCTTTAAGATTTAAGCCTTTAAAACTATGATATCGAACATTAGAAACCATCAACAGCGCCGAAATCAGGGTAATAAGGCCAACCAGCCAGATTAACCCTGGAGGAATGTATTGCACTGAGCCGTAAGACTCATCAAAAACCCACATTGAACCTGCCAGCATGGCCGCTGCAGAAGGACTGGCAAGCCCTGTAAAATAATTTTTATCCGCCGTTTCTGTTTGGGTATTAAATCTGGCAAGCCGTAACGCTGCAGCAGCAATGTAAATAAAGGTAATCGCCCAACCTAGCTTGCCAAGGGCCTGCAAACTCCAGATAAAAACCGATACGGCGGGCGCAATACCAAAAGATACCATATCTGCAAGGCTATCGTATTCTGCCCCAAACTTACTTTGGGTATTGGTTAACCTTGCAATACGGCCATCCAGCATATCCAGAATCATCGCAATAAAAATAGCGATAGCGGCATGCTCATATTTCCCATCAACAGAAGATACGATGGCGTAGAACCCTGAGAAAAGTGATGCGGTAGTGAAAAGATTCGGCAATATATAGATGCCTTTTTTACGCACCTTAACCCCGTTTTCGGAGATTTCTTCTTCAAGTTCGTCAACAGGAAGAATTTGATCAAGCTGATCCAATACAACCTTTTCAGGACGAGACGCTGCATGTTGCTTAGATGGATCTTCAGGCTGAGATGGGTTTGTCATGTTATGGATGCCCAGAAAAATATTAGAGAGGTGAAAAATGGGAGGCTGCCAGCTCCCAAAACTTTTTAACCAGTGGATTCGTTAACTGATTTTGCAAAACATATAAACCAATATCAATAACAGGCAGTTCAGGCGCTGCATCGATCACGCTAATTCTATCTTTTAAGGGGCTATTGTCCAGAACTACTTCTGGTACCAATCCAATACCGCAACCTAACGCCACCATACTGACAATCGCTTCATGGCCACTGACCTGAGCATAAATGTCGGGGGTAATGCCTCGGGATCTTGCCCAGGCATCAAACACATCTCGAACGACACCACGATCTGCCAGAATCATTGGCTGGTTCAATGGATTTACCAACGGACCTGTTTCTTTTAAACGCTTTATTTCTTTAGGGATCTCACCTGTGTTCGGCATAATAAACCGAAGTGGTGTCAAACTGAGATGCTTATAAGCCATATTATCTGGCAATTTAAGTGGCTTCGCGCCCACCGCAATGGCATCTTTGCCTGAAGCTACCCGCTCAAGCGCATCCGCCTGATCACCTGTGTGCAGAAGAATTTCAACATTCGGGCATTGCTGGCGAAACCGCTCAAATATTGCAGGCAAGAGTGAATAACTCGCCGTCACCGAGCAATAAACCGTTAATTCCCCACTGATACTGTCGGACTCTTCAGAGAGTTCAAGTTGTAGCTGACCGAAGGAATTTAACGTTTCACAGACAAATTGATAAAACGACTTACCTTGATGGGTTAGCTGAAAGTTTTTACCTTCTCGAATAACTAACTGACAATTTAACTCATCCTCTATTCGCTGGATGGAACGAGTCACAGCCGATGGCGTCAAATGACAAGCTTCCGCTGTTTTAGCAAAGTGCTTGGTTTGCGCGAGCATCTGAAAGATAGCCATTTGCTTGATATCGATATTAACCATTGCTTACGTTTACCATTTTGCAATAGACAGTTTCATTTATTTCAATTGATGCAATTATAAACCTGACGTAGAATTCCGCAAACTAGAAAACAACACACCAATGATCAAGAAAAAGTAGAGGGTTTTATGGCGAATTATTTCAATACATTGCCACTGCGCATCCAGCTTGAAGAGCTTGGCACATGCCGTTTCATGGACAAAGAAGAGTTCACTGATGGCTGTAACTTCCTTAAAGGGAAAAAAATTGTCATCGTCGGCTGCGGTGCACAAGGCTTGAACCAAGGTCTTAATATGCGTGATTCTGGCCTCGACGTTTCTTATGCATTACGTCAAGCAGCCATTGACGAGAAGCGTGCATCCTACAAGAATGCAACTGACAACGGTTTCGTTGCTGACACCTATGAAAACCTCATTCCAGAAGCGGATGTGGTTTGTAACTTAACACCCGACAAACAGCACAGCGCCGTTGTTGAAACGGTTATGCCACTAATGAAAGACGGCGCTTGTCTTGCGTATTCTCACGGCTTCAACATTGTTGAAGAAGGCATGCAAATCCGTAAAGATCTAACCGTTGTCATGATGGCACCCAAGTGCCCAGGCACAGAAGTCCGTGCAGAATATGAGCGCGGCTTTGGTGTACCGACCCTTATCGCCGTTCACCGTGAAAATGACCCTGAAGGCAAAGGCTGGGATATCGCAAAAGCATTAGCTTCCGCTACCGGTGGCGATCGTGCAGGCGTCCTTGAATCATCGTTCATTGCAGAAGTGAAATCCGACCTGATGGGTGAGCAAACCATTCTTTGTGGTGTTCTACAAACAGGCGCTATCTTGAGTTTTGATAAAATGGTTGCTGAAGGCATTGATCCGTCTTATGCATCAAAGCTTATCCAGTACGGCTGGGAAACCATCACTGAAGCGCTTAAGCATGGTGGTATCACTAACATGATGGATCGTTTATCAAACCCTGCTAAAATCAAGGCGTTTGAATTATCTGAAGAGTTAAAAGACATTCTTCGACCATTATTTCAAAAGCATCAAGACGACATCATTGACGGTACTTTTTCTCGCACCATGATGGCAGACTGGGCAAATGATGATGCCAATTTATTAAAATGGCGTGCAGAAACCGCTGAGACTGGCTTTGAAAAAGCGACAAACACTGACCAGGAAATCTCGGACCAAGAATACTTTGATAACGGTATTTTATTAGTGGCTATGGTGCGTGCGGGTGTTGAGCTTGCATTCGAAACCATGGTTGAAGCAGGCATTATTGAAGAGTCCGCTTATTATGAATCTCTTCATGAAACACCACTGATTGCTAACACTATCGCTCGTAAGAAGCTTTATGAAATGAACGTTGTTATTTCTGACACAGCTGAATATGGCTGTTATCTGTTTGATCAGGCAGCTCGCCCGTTACTGACAGATTTCATGAGCAAAATCTCAACGGATGTTATCGGAAAAGGCTTAGAACTTAACGACTTAGGCGTTGACAACAAGCAGCTTATTGCTGTGAACGAAGCTATCCGTCATCACTCTGTTGAATATATCGGCGAAGAACTTCGTGGTTACATGACTGCAATGAAGAAAATTGTGTGAGCCACTTAGCGAACACCTTATGGTGTTCGCAATTTCTCAGCGATTTCTTTGACCCCCTTCCCTTAATCACATACCATCTGCCCCTTTTTAGACCGAGTCTGATTTAAACCAGTACAGCTCTTTCGGCTAAATAATAAATATAAGTGCTTTAAATGAGTGTATTGATAACAACTCGCATCATACGAGCTATTTGCTCAACGCTTTTGTTCATGACTGCTGCCATAAGTGCTGCAAACAAAAACGCTTCAAAAACTGATGCACCAACAAACTCCATCGCCGAAAAAGCCATTATTGGTGAAGCGGAGTACCTGAAATTGATCCCTGGTGGTGCCGTCATCAAAGCGCGTGTTGATACTGGTGCTAAAGTAACTTCTATTGGCGTTACCAACATTCAGGAGTTTGAACGTGATGGCGAACGCTGGGTCAGTTTTGATTTACCCTCCAAACCTCAAAAAGCACGCAAGAAAGATAAAAAACGCAAGAATGAAATAACCCCAGAAGACAACAGTGATCCGATCGAACCACCGGTTAACATTAGCCGAAAAGTCGTAGGCTATGCATTGATAAAACAACACTCAGGCGAGCCGCTCAAACGCTATGAGGTCAACATGACCATTGTCGTAGGCGATTACGAACAAACCATCCGTGTCAATTTGGCTAATCGTGAAAATTTTGTTTATCCAGCGCTGATTGGTCGCAATTATCTGACGGGCAAATTCCTGGTTGACCCTTCAAAAAAATATGAGCAAGGCATGCCTAAAAAGTGAACCGCCTTTGATCCTATCACTCTATGCTTAAAGAAAAAGTCATTCTCTATTTTCTCGCCTTGATGCTGACCTGCACGGGCATTGGGTTGACTGTCTATAAAATTAACAGCCTGCACTTCCCGTTTTTCCCTAACGAGCGCGTCCCTGTCTGGACCATTGGTGCAACCATCAGTTTTGAGGCAACCGGTAAACCTGTCAGCGTCATGTTAAACCTGCCGACCAACAATACGGATCTTTCCATACTGGACTATTCAGAATCCTCTGATGGTTATGGATTTAATACGTTCATGCGGGAGAATAGAGAATATGCCAAATGGACCAAGCGCGAAGCCTCAGGCAGACAAACAATTTATTTCAGTATGAATGTATTAGAAAACCATGAAACAACCGGCCCATTTGATCACAATGATTTTTTTCAGCCCGACCCTTCAACTGTCATTCTGAGCAATGAAGAACAGCAGGTCGCCGAACGGTTGATAAAAAAATCCTACAATCAGTCAGCCGACAATCTCAGTTTTGCTGTTGAGCTGATTAAACTGGTTAATGCCAAAGAATCCTCTGCTCAGATTAACCAGTTACTCCAAAAAAATACCACCCGACTGGATATGGCACGATTAGTCTATAACCTGCTGGTGGCCTCCAATATTCCAGCACGACTATCCATGGGGCTTGAGATTCACACAGAAAAGCGTTCTCAATATCCTATCTATTTTGTTGAGATCTACCAGAACCATCAATGGGTTATTTTAAATCCAATGACCGCTGAAGAAGGGTTGCCTAAGGGAACCATTCTTTGGCGCCGGGGCGGCGACTCTCTTATCGATGTTATTGGCGGCAGAAACTCACAAATAACATTCTCAGCGGTAAAATCGCCTCTTTCAGCAAAACAAGTGGCTATACGATCAAGTGCCCTCAATGAAGTCACTGATACCATCATGGATTTTTCCATCTACACATTGCCCGCCGAAAGCCAAAAAGCTTTTAAAACCATCTTGCTTGTCCCTATTGGCGCGCTTGTTATTGTCATGCTCCGCATTCTGGTCGGTATCCGCACATCAGGCACCTTCATGCCTATCCTGATTGCATTGGCCTTTATGCAAACAACCTTAATCCCCGGGTTGCTCATGTTTTTAGCCATTGTCTCGGTCGGTCTTTTGATTCGATTTTTACTCACCAGCCTCAATCTGTTATTAGTTGCGAGGATATCCGCTGTCGTCATTGTCGTTATCTTCTTAATGGCGATTTTTAGTATTTTAAGCGTAAAGCTTGGGCTGAACTCCGTCATGACCATCACTTTCTTTCCGATGATTATTCTCGCCTGGACCATCGAGCGAATGTCGATTTTATGGGAAGAAGAAGGCGGTAAAGAAGTATTGATTCAAGGCGGAGGCAGCCTGTTAATGGCATCCATTGCCTATTTGTTAATGTCTAATGCACTGATGCGGCACCTATCGTTTAACTTCCCGGAATTACTGCTGGTTGTGTTGGCTTTGCTATTATTAATTGGGCAATATTCTGGTTATCGTCTAACCGAGCTGCACCGATTTTCACCTTTATTGAAAAACTGATTGGGAAAAGTCATGTTTTTTAGTCGCCCAAAAGCTCTGAAAGATAAAGGCCTTCTCAGCATGAATGCCCGAAATGTTAAATACATCGGCACCTACAACCCCAGGCATTTATTTCCAAACGTTGATAACAAACTCAAAACCAAACAACTGGCTGAAAAGCACCAAATTGCCGTCCCCAAACTTCTTGG
>CAKMZU010000108.1:7679-9795 GCA_929200485.1 uncultured Gammaproteobacteria bacterium
TGTGATCAAACGCCAGTATGAAGTGAATAAAATTGAAAGCCTTTTGAATCAACTCGATGCCTTCGTGATAAAACCTACCAGCGGCAGCACGGGCAAAGGCATTTTAGTCATTACCGGCAAACAAGCCTGCGAATTTTTTGGTGTTGATGGCCACTCCATTCAATTACCAGACATCAAGAAACATGTCTCCAACATATTAAGTGGGCTCTATAGCTTGGGTGGGAAACCCGATACCGCAATGGTTGAAGCATTGGTGCATTTTGACCCAGTGTTTGACCGCTATAGTTTTCAAGGCGTACCTGATATTCGCGTGATCGTTTTTCAGGGCTACCCTGTCATGGCCATGCTCCGCCTATCCACAAAGGCATCTAAGGGGAAAGCGAACCTGCACCAGGGTGCCGTGGGCGTAGGTATTTGTATCGCCAGAGGCGAATCCGTCAAAGCGGTGCAATTTAACAAACATATAAAGAAACACCCTGATACAAAAACAGCCTTTGATCAATTGATGATTCCTCACTGGGAAGATTTACTGGTATTAGCCGCTTCCTGCTACGAAGTAACCAAATTAGGGTATATTGGCATTGATATTGTCCTTGATAAAACCGCAGGCCCACAAATTTTGGAATTAAACGCAAGGCCGGGGCTTGCGATTCAGATAGCGAATGGTGAAGGGCTTGCGCCTAGACTTGAGCGAATTGAAAAAGAAACAAAGAGCCGAAATGCCAAAGAGCGAGCGGCATTTTCACAGCAAGTATTTGCTAGTCAATAATCGTTGTTGTTCTTTTAGTCACGCGAGTACCGACAGGTGTCGGCGAAGGCGTCGTTGTTCTCTTCACTGTTGTCACTTTAGTATCAGGGCCATCTGCACTCCCCAACACATACCCCAACCCAAGACCTGCGACACCTGCGGCTGCGCCTGTTGTAACAAGTTTAGCGGTTTCATTGCCACTCGAACTGCTCGAGCCCTGACCGCCACCACCCCAACCGCTTGACCGACCTCCAGATGTACTTGCGCCATCAGACGAGGCAGATATAACGACTATACCGCCAACGACAATGACCGCTCCACCCATCGCAAGCACAAATACAGCGAAATCTTTGCCACTTACTTGCTTTGTTGTTGTCGTTTCATAGGTCGTCACCTCTGAGACCTGCGCGGGTGGGTAATACGTTTCCTCAACTGTCTCGACAATGACCCTGGATTGCGCAAAAGATGCAGACAAAACTGCAAATGCTAAAAAAGTAATATTAATCGGGAAACGTGTCATATTAAGCCATAAAATAGAGAATCAAAGTCTCTTAGAGTCGATTTAGACGCAAAGTTCACAGGCAAACATATATTTTCCCTAGATGGATTATTGGATTTTTTGCTGGACGCTAACATCATTTTGAAGAAACCAACTCAACCATTTAACAGCGGAATGTCCCCAAGTATCAACTGATCGCACTTGATGGGATAAAGAAAAGTCCTTATAAAAATTTCGCCTCTCCCTTTTTGCCAACGGATCAACAACCGTAAAGTCTTGCGGCAGGTTAACCAATCGTAATGTCAATGACTTTCTAATCTCGCTATCCCAGTTATACCAATTATTCCAACGCTTGGATTGCGAGAACGGCAAGAAAATTCCCGCAAATCGAAATACCGGGTCATTGACATCCTGGTAAATTTCAACGCAATTTTTCAGGTAGGCTTTTATTTGCTTTTTATCTTTGGACATCATGTAAAAATCCTTGATACTCGGTATGTTTGAATTAAAACCAACAACCGATATATTTAACTGGTAGCCACTTGCACGATAAATGCTAAAGCCTGCCAATATAGCATGTCCGCCACCGGCACAGTGTCCGACAAAGGTGTAATGAGGACGACCTCCGAAGGCATTAAAGACCTCTTCAGCCCATTCGATCGCTTTATAGTTAGGCACTGCATAACGCCTTAATCGATCACTGTATTTCTCAGACCCCCTAAAAACCATGACAACATCGCCTTCAGCAGTCATAAACACGCGAGCGACCAAGCCTGATTGTGGATCAAAGAACGCCTTATCACGAATTGATTTGGCTGATTGATGAAAATCTGGATGATCCATTATAAAGATCTCATCCTGAATCTTGG
>CAKMZU010000108.1:9805-10141 GCA_929200485.1 uncultured Gammaproteobacteria bacterium
AGTCGAGCCAATAACTTGATAAGCCGTTTTCTGTTTAAGTTTACTTATTTCATCTGCCGTCAAACTAGCGACTGGTAATTCGGAAAACCATTGGGTTTTATTGCGGTAAAGCACCAGACTCACTATCAACAATGAAAGTGTCGCAGCAGCCGCGCCAGCGGTAACTTTTAAAACATCATTGGACTGTGCTGGCAGCGAGAAAGAAAGGAAAAAACAAAAAAGAAACAGAATAAAAGGTGAGTTTCGTGTCATTTTAAAGGCAAATGAATCCAAAAACTTTGAGATACAACTTACAAAAAAAAGTTCAGCAATTCAAAAAGATAAGCACTTCTAATG
>CAKMZU010000109.1:0-1259 GCA_929200485.1 uncultured Gammaproteobacteria bacterium
TATTGACCTTGTTTCTTAAAATAAATGTTCCATTAAAAGGGATGTCGGATTTTTTATAGATGCCCCTTCGGGCACTAATTTCAAGGCTTTCAGCTGCGTTGAAGGCTTTGTTAAGGTGTCTAACATTAACGGCAACCTTCGCCTTGCTGAAAACCTTGAAATTCAGCGCAGAATATCAAAGTCAATTATTAGAGGCGCCCTTAAGAAAGTGGAGCGCTTATTTTTTAAGTGCAATTGTTTATCGTTCTTATTGAGTTGTAAGAAAGATCAGGCGTTTAACGTAAGCCTGTTTATATCCACTCCGACTGTTGAATACGCTATATGGATTTGGCCGTGGTTGAAAAACAACCAAGGCCAAATTTCAATTATGAGGATGGAAATATCATGATTAAAAGTATTTCCAGCGCCAATCATGAACCATTATTTATCAGTTTTGTCGAAGCGAAAAGGGTTATCCTTTCCTGCAAAGCCTGAGTTTACTGTCAGATTTGTTTTTACATCGTGCGTAGGGTCTGGCTTAGCTTTTTTCTTTGGTATCCTGAAGCCTTTCCAGAGTGTTTGTTTATCTGGTGAATCACTCTGGCTAACTGTCCTGAGTCTTTTTGGCCATTTTTGCAGTTTTTTCGGCTTTTGAATTTTTGGTGTGTTGGGCTCCTTCCAAAGTTTGTTAAGAAATACTAACGATAAGAAGGTTTCATTGTCATGAGAGTCAATCCACTCAGGGGCGCTAAGTTCAGTACCATTATTATCTTCCAGTTCCTCATAGAAGTTTTCTATGGTGTTTTTTGAAAATGGATACTTTTTGGGGTTAAGAATGATATTAAGTACATCTTGACTTTCTTGTGTTAGTGGTGGGTCAATATCTGCTAGTTTATCAAATTCTTTTGCTGATTCGCGCACTTGTTTTTTTAGACTTTTTGTAATAGTTTCCCCAGTTTTCTCTGAGCACGAAATATGAAAACTATTTAATTCGATTTTATTTTCCAAAATTTTCTTGTGCTCATCTTCAGTAATTGCAATGTATTTTTTGTATTGCCAGCCTGTGGTCGCTATTAGCTTAGAGATGTTTTTAGATTCTGAGAGAGCCCTGCTGACCTCAAGTATTTTTAATACTGAGTCGGCCAGTGTAGCGCCATCATCATCTAAAATAGCGCCAAGAGTATAAAGTTGTGATTTCTTATCGTGGGCTTCATCGCTACCTGCAATTCTGTCCTTGGTACAGGCTGGTTTATGATCAGAAGTGTTTTTTCCGGCCCAAG
>CAKMZU010000109.1:1269-4406 GCA_929200485.1 uncultured Gammaproteobacteria bacterium
ACAAAGATATTTCATAACGATGACCCTTAGAATTAATCATGGAAGTAAGAGCTAAAAACAATCTCTTAACTGTTGGATGGAAATCTTCAACAAAGTTCATCAATGTTTTCGACATTCTTTTGCAGTCAAAGGGGCTTGCTTCTTATTTTGATAACTGTGCCGGATAGAACAGCTTGTTTCTTATAGGTTTGCTCGCTATTATTGCGGCAAATTCTAATAAAGATCTGGTGTTTTTGTGTACGAATTTGTCGTTGCTGGTGGCTGGTTGATGCTACCCATCTTAATTTGCTGTTTTGTTTCCATGGCCATTACGTTTGAGCGCCTTTGGAGTTTAAGCCCAACCAAGATTGCTCCACCAAACTTAATTGCTGAAGTCTGGTTATCACTTAAAAAAGATGAGTTTGATACGAAAAAGCTAAAATCGCTGAAAGATTCTTCGCCGCTTGGCTATATCATGGCTTCTGGTTTAACGCACTCTCAGAGCAAAGATGAAATGAAAGCAGGAATGGAAGAAGCTGCTAGTCATGTCATTCATGATCTTGAACGTTATTTAAGCTCCTTAGGGACTATTGCGTCAATCACCCCATTGTTGGGTTTATTGGGTACGACTATCGGTATGATTAAAGTCTTCTCCGAGATTATGATCAAAGGGACAGGTGATGCGCAAGTATTAGCCGGTGGTATATCCGAAGCTTTGATTACTACGGCTGCAGGTCTTTTTGTTGCGATTCCTTCTCTGGTTTTATACCGATATTTTCAGCGCCGTATTGATGGCATTGTGGTTCAGCTCGAACAACACAGCGGTAAATTGGTTGATGCGTTGCATTCTGGTCGTCAAGTTGATGTTAAATAAACCGGCAAACAGAAGAGTGACGCGCGATGCAGTTTAAACGAACCAAAGATAAGGAGCTGGACGTCAATTTAACGCCGTTAATTGATGTTGTGTTCCTTTTATTGATATTCTTCATGGTGTCAACCACTTTTACTGATAAATTGGAATTGGCGCTGGATTTACCAAAAGCTGATGGTCAGGTGCAACTAAAGAAGACAGATGCGATCGAAGTATTAATAACCGCCAAGGGTGACTACACCATTAACGGGAAAACGCTTTTGAATGCTGAAATCACAACGGTTAAAAGTGCGATTCAGTCTATTGCAGAAGGTAATAGTGATCGCTCGGTGATAATTACCGCTGATGAGAATGCACCACATAAGCTCGTTGTACGGGTCATGGATGCTGCCGGTCAACTAGGATTCAATAATCTCTCCATAACCGCCATAGAATACGATGGCTAAAAAACAATCCTCATTCAAAAAAGACGTTAGGCTTTACAAACGTCTTCTCACTTACCTTTTGCCAGTGAAATGGGCATTTTTTCTGAGTTTTGTCGGCTTCGGGCTCTATGCAGCTATGGATGTACTGGCCGTTGACATTCTTCAATACCTTATTGACTCCCTAGGGGGAGAAAGTGCTGCTATCGGTAATATAGAAACCGGTGGCATTGTCGCGAATTTGCTGGCAAATACGCTGAATATTTCAGACCCTTTGACTATGGCAAAAACCTTGATACCTATTCTTATGGTACTAATTGCTGTTTTTCGAGGTTTTGGCTCCTTTATGGGGAACTTTTTCATGCGGTATGTGGGCAATAGCGTCGTGCTTAAACTGCGCAATGAACTCTTTGAACAGTTGACGCAATTGCCCATGGCTTACATCAACAATAAACAAAGTGGCAAGTTGGTCAGCCGGATCACCTTTAATGTTGAGCAGGTAACCAGTGCAGTCACTAATGCCTTAACGACCCTGTTTCGTGATGGTTTAACGGTAATATGCCTGTTTTCTTATTTGGTGTATGTCAACTACAAACTTACATTAACTTTTTTAGTGGTCATCCCCCTGATTGGTTTAATTGTGAATGTTGTCAGCAAGCGTTTTCGTCTGATCAGTCACAGGCTTCAAAATTCAATGGGCGATATTACGCAAGTTGTAACTGAAGCGGTCAATAGCTCACAGGATATGCGAGTCTATGGTGCACAAGCCAGTGAAAATTCACGATTCCAGAAGGCCACGCTCTATAATTTCAGGCAAAAAATAAAAGAAGCGGTTGCTGATGCAGCTCTATCACCTACCGTGCAAATATTATTGACCTTTGCCATAGCACTGCTTGTGTGGATCGGCTTAAATTCTCATTCTGTCAGTTCACTATCGCCAGGGTCTTTTGTTGCTTATTTGGTTGCAGCAGGCGCTATTGCAAAGCCTTTCAGGCAGGTGACCTCTGTTTTATCAATCATTCAAAAAGCACTGGCAGCGGCTGAAGATATCTTTACTCAGCTTGATGAAGTGACAGAAAAAGATACAGGGGTTAAAACTTTGCCCTCAGTTAAGGGGCATCTCAGATTTGATAATGTGCATTTCACGTATCCGGGCGCTGAGAAAGAAACCTTAAAAGGGATTAGCTTTTATGCAAAACCGGGTGAAATGGTAGCACTGGTTGGCGGCTCTGGCGGCGGTAAATCGACGCTGGCGGGTCTCATCCCTCGCTTTTATGATGCGACGGATGGGCGAATCACGCTCGATGATGAGCTTATTGATGAGCTATCGCTCGATAACTTGCGCAGTCACATTGCGCTGGTCAGCCAACATGTGGTGCTGTTCAATGACACAGTCGCTAAGAATATTGCCTATGGTTCGATGGGAGATCATAGCTTTGAAGAAATAGAACGAGCATCACGATTAGCTCACGCCCATGACTTTATCCTCCGTTTACCTCAAGGTTACGATACGCCAATCGGTGATAACGGTGTTTTATTAAGTGGTGGTCAGCGTCAACGTATAGCAATCGCAAGAGCGATCTTAAAAAATGCGCCAATCTTGATTATGGATGAAGCAACGTCAGCGCTGGATAATGAATCCGAGCAGCTTATTCAATCAGCTTTATTGGATGTGATGAAAGATCGTACGACCTTGGTCATTGCGCACCGATTAACGACTATTCAGAGAGCTGATAAGATTCTTGTTGTTCAGGCAGGCCAAATTGTCGAAGAAGGGACGCATGATGAATTGATAGCCAACGCGAGTCATTACGCTAAATTGAACCAGCCATCATCGCCACCCTACTAGGAGACCGTCCGAGAAC
>CAKMZU010000109.1:4416-7567 GCA_929200485.1 uncultured Gammaproteobacteria bacterium
ATTCAATTCATCAAAATTCATTAATTAAAAAAAAACATTAAATTTTCATTTTTATAAAGAAAAAATAAATTTTTGTGGTCAAACGCACTCGATTGAATGACTTTGGAATTTATTATGAGAGTTTTTGTTTTAATTTTAGCGAGTATTTTTTGTTTTCAAGCACACGCATTGACGACTGATAAAAAAATATATATTGGTTTGGGCGTTACTGCTGCTGCTATTGTTGCTGCAGGTGTTGGTTGGTTTATCCACGATACGAATAAAAATAAAGAGCGGATGTTTCCGCCACAGCCTAAGTCAGACGCTGATAGACAAGTGGATCAAAATCTGGCAAATATAAAGGAGTCAGCAGAGCAAAATACTAAAAAAAGATTGGAAGTAACTGAAGCTGCCTACAAAAAATTTGTCAAGGAGCTTGTAAATATGGACGGAAAAATAGCCCCGAAGGATAAATTTAAGTATGAAAGTGCTTTGCTAAAACATGGTAAAAGGTACTTTTACGGATTTTCAAATCCAAACAGAACAAAGAGAAGCCAAGAGAGCCTTGCGGCAATTGTTGCCTTGGTAGCTACTGACTTCAATTTTGATAAGAAAAAAGAAAGGTTAGAAGAGTTCTATAAACATGCAGCCACTATTTATAACAAACACCTCAGTAACATTTAATTAAAATACATCTAATGCAAGGATGCATTTTAGCGGACTAGTCGCTGACGCGAGAGATTTTAATTAGCACGCCAAATAAAGGGTGATCGATATGAGTTGCCTTTTTTGTTTTGACGCGCGTTTTTGTTTGTAAAACACAGATTCTTTCAATATCCAGGGTATGCTCTGGTGGATAAAGGTTTAGTGGCTCAGTTTCCATAAAGCTATGAGAATATTGAGGGTTGACACTTTCTTGAACGCCAGATAATTGTTGTTCAAATGGTGAGTCGGGTGGTATAGGCCAAGCCCATTCCTGCATGAATCCATCAAGAGATTCTATGTTAACCAATTGAATACTGTCGCCGGAGAGATTTGTTTTGGTTAACCATAAGTTTGTCGTTAGATGAATGAAACGAGAACGCTCTAGTTGGATGTTCCCTGAAAGTTCAAAAAAATTCCCGTATTTCTCTCCACCATTAATAAGTATCGGGCGATATTTTTCTCCAGCAGCAACGGGTTGAATCCAGGATTGATTAAATAGAACCGAGAAACGAGAGGAACGTTTAAGACGACTAAGTGCTCGATTAAGATGATTAAAAGGCACTTTTGTTGCTGAGGTGGTGACCTCTGGTCCGCTGAGACTTACAGGCATTTGATCAGAAGGCTGGCTCAGGCCGTCATTAAAAAGCTCATCAAAGCTGATAATATCAACGGGATATTGCATTGAAATAGCTGTAGGCCAGTGCTCAGGAAGCTGATCTGCGCTATTGACAGACGTGTTTCGGGTAAAAATGATTAACTCAATATGGTAAGCGTCAGGTGAATAAGCCTGCGATTTTTCATCAGTGACTTCAGCCAAAACAATCGTTTGGCTAAAACAAATGATTGCAATTGCTAGCTTCAGGGTAAAACAGGATAGTTTTCTCATTATTCTTATAAAGATAGAGGTTAAAGTGTGTTGTTAACTGACTGCTCTAAAAAGCCCATTAAATGTGTAGATATTCGGTTCGAAATAGCGCATCAGTTAAGCTGTTTTAATATAGCACTTATCGCATTAATTCGATCGTCCAGTTTGTCAAAACTGTGAGAGAATTTTAGGCGATTTGCCCCATCAAAACTAAATTTTGAGGGGTTCTTCTGTATCAAGGTCACAATCTTGATGGGTTCTATCGTTGTGTTGTCAGAAAACTCAATACGACCTGTGCTTTGGTTGGCATCGATTTTTGAAATACCTAGCTGTTCTGCGACTAACTTAAGGCCGGTTTGAGCAAAGAGTTGATTTAATGGCACTGGAAGTAGGCCAAAACGGTCGATCATTTCCACTTTTAAGTCTTTAAGCTCTTCGTCATTCACGCAGTTGGCGATCTTCTTATACATAATCAAACGCATGTGAACATCAGGCAAATAATCTTCAGGGATAATGGCTGAGGTGTGTAGATTGATTTCCGTGCCTGTCCCAAGTGGCGCATTAATATTGGGTGTTTCACCTTTTCTAATGGAATCTACGGCTTTGTTAAGCATGTCCATATAAAGGTTGTAACCAATACTTTGAATATGCCCACTTTGGCCATCGCCCAATAATTCCCCAGCCCCACGAATTTCAAGGTCATGTGTTGCTAGCATAAAACCTGCACCGAGATCTGATGCTTCACTAATGGCTTCTAGACGTTTCTCGGCATCCTTACCCAGTTTTTTATCTTTAGCGGTTAATAAATAGGCGTAGGCCTGGTGGTGAGATCGACCAACACGCCCTCGTAACTGATGTAATTGTGCCAGACCAAATTTATCGGCTTGATCAATGATAATGGTATTGGCCGAAGGGACATCGATGCCGGTTTCGATAATTGTCGTGCATAAAAGCACATTAAAACGTTTGTGATAAAAATCACTCATGACGCTTTCGAGTTCACGCTCACGCATCTGACCGTGGCCTATACCTATGCGTGCTTCAGGCAATAATTCCTGCAATTCACGTGCTCGGTTCTCAATCGTTTTGACTTCATTGGATAAAAAGTAAACCTGGCCACCGCGCAAAAGCTCACGCATTACTGCTTCTTTTATGATGCGATCATCCCTTTGGTGCACAAAGGTTTTAATGGATAATCGCTTAGCCGGTGGCGTAGCAATAATGGAAATATCCCGAATCCCCGCCATTGACATATTAAGCGTACGCGGAATAGGGGTGGCCGTCATGGCCAGGATATCGACATCTGAGCGAATCTGCTTTAAGACTTCTTTTTGCTTGACACCAAAGCGGTGTTCTTCATCAATAATAACAAGGCCAAGTGACTGGAATTGAATAGAAGATTGTAAGATTTTATGGGTGCCGATCAAAATATCGACCTTGCCTTTTTCTAAAGACTGAATAACGGCATTTTGCTCTTTTGTCGTTTTAAATCGGCTTAACACGTCTATGCTAATGGGGTGTTCGGCAAAACGATCCTTGAACGATTCATAGTGCTGTTGGGCCAGCAGGGTTGTTGGAACGAGCACGGCCACTTGTTTAGAG
>CAKMZU010000109.1:7577-10124 GCA_929200485.1 uncultured Gammaproteobacteria bacterium
CGACGAAGGCGGCTCGCATAGCCACCTCAGTTTTACCAAAACCGACATCACCACAAACGAGGCGATCCATCGGAGTGTTTTTAGACATATCCTCTAAAACTCTGGATATAGCATTTAGCTGATCATCGGTTTCTTCGAAAGGAAATTCATTAGAAAAGCGCTTATAGTCTGATGTGTAGGTTTCATGAGAAAAGCCTTTTTTAGCTGCTCGTCTGGCATAAACATCTAATAGCTCAGCGGCGACATCGGAGGCTTTTTCAGCGGCTTTCTTTTTCGCTTTTTGCCATTGCTCGCTGCCGAGTTTATGCAGTTGCACCTGATCATTATTTTCTGCCCCTGCATAGCGGCTGATTAAGTGCAAGGATGACACGGGAACATAAAGTGACGCATCATCTGCATAAGCTAAATGTAAAAATTCGTTGGCAACTCCATCAAGCTCGATTATTTTGAGGCCCTGGTAGCGGCCAATACCATGATCAATGTGAACCACTGCTGCGCCGATCTTAAGCTCGGTTAAGCTTTTGATGATGTTATCGCTGTTGTCAGTTCCGCGCTTTTTGCGTCGTCTTTGTTGAACTTGGAATCCGAATAACTGACTCTCTGAAATGACGATCAACTCAGGTAACACCAGCCCCTGATCTAAGGGGGCTACCGTTACCCCAAGGCCTGATTGGCTGGCTTCAAACTCACTGATAGCATCAAATTCATCGACGTTAAGATTCAACTGGTTGAAAATATCATGAAAGACTTCTTTTCGGCCTAAGGATTCTGCGGCAAAGAGAATAGGGCGGTTTTCTCTCTCCCTTTCTTCGCGTAAATAGGATTCGAGTTTGCTGTAAGGGTTCGCATCTTTAGGTTCAACGGTCAATAAGGCTGGTTCTTTTGACGGAAAAGAGAAAAAACCTCTTGCAGGGTCATCTTCGGACTGAGCACTTAGAATAATTCGGGGGAAAGCTTTTAACTGAGCAAAAAAATCTTCTTCTCGAAAAAATAAAGTCTCAGGGGGTAATAATGGACGCCTGCGGTCAATATTGTTTTGCTCAAAACGTTGGGAGACTTCCTGATGAAATTGCCGTAGTTGACTTTCGATTCCCTCTGTTGAAAAAATCAGCGTATTGTCTGGGAGGTAGTTAAGCAGCGAGCTTGTTTGATCAAAAAACAGGGGTAAATAGTATTCAATACCAGGGAAAGGGATTAAGTCAGATAAATCGGCATAGAGATCTGTGTCTTTCAGATGAATGTCAAAATGGTCAAACCACTGGTCTTTAAATGTTTCAATACCTGCTGTATCGAGAGGGAATTCTTTCGCAGGTAACACTTCAAATTGTTGAATATTTTCAATCGTTCGTTGGGTTTCTGGATCAAACCGCTTGATGGTTTCAATCTCATCATCAAATAACTCAATGCGCAGCGGTGAATTAACCCCCATAGGGAAAACATCGATAATGCCTCCCCGGATGGCAAATTCTCCATGCTCGTAGACAGTGTTGACGCGTTGATAGTTAGTTTTTGAAAGCCTGTCTTTAAATGCATCAGAATCTAATGTATCACCTACCTTGATTCGAAAATGGTATTGATTAATAAAGGATGCAGGGGGGATTTTGGCAATCACGGTATTGATTGGAACAAACAATACGCCTTTGGGCGATTGACCTAAGGTAAATAAAGTTTCTATCCGTTCGGAGATAATGTCCTGGTGTGGTGAAAAATGATCGTAAGGTAATGTCTCCCAGTCAGGGAAGTGTATAACAGGTGTTTCAGGCGCGAAAAAGCGCAAAGCCATTTCTAATTGTGCGGCTTCACTCATTGATTGTGTGATTACAATTGAAAATCGATTATCAACGCGAAGTTGTTCAGCAAGATAATAGCCTTTGGCTAAACCCTTTAAATGACACCAATACTTTTTATCGGGTGCTTTTTGTGGAATAGCTGAATCAGGAATAAGACTGCTTAGATTAATCATAAACGTCAAGCAAAAGCAGCTATTGTAGGGCTTGCGAATGATGAAATCCACACGCAAAGCATTCAAATACTCTCTGAAACAGATGTTAAAGTCTCAGCATGTCGGTACTGAACTAAAAGATAAATAGTGAGTCGCTATATATTTAACCTTATTTGCGTATAAGGAATCCTGAATAAACTTCAAACAATTCAGTTAAAAAGCAAGTCAATAATTTCTCAAAAAACAATCAAAACAAGGTGTTTTCAAGGTGAATATAGTGTTTGGATCTCGCTTAAGAGGTTTGCTTTTCTTACGCGCAACTAAGGGTATTTATGATTATTTGAGATCAGCTAAGATGTGGTTTAAGAGTTTCATTGTTCTTGTTAGCTCCATGGCCGTTAATTGCACAGCAATGTTCTCGGGATATCAAGGCGGGATAAATACCCCCGTGCCAGTGGATCAAAATGGCAATCCAATAAGGTATGTACCTCCTATTTCGGTTTGTCCTTCTTTTCAAGGGTGGGCATTGGCTCAAGACTATTCTGCTCCACAAGACTATTCTGCTCCACAAGACTATTCTGCTCCACAAGACTATTCTGCTCCAC
>CAKMZU010000110.1:0-371 GCA_929200485.1 uncultured Gammaproteobacteria bacterium
CTTCACTCAATAGCGGCAACACAAAAACAGGAATCTCTGGGCAATAGTGCTTAATAACTTGAAATTGAAAAATATATTTAAGCATAGGCTCAATGCCTAGTACTAAACTGGCTTTTTCACCAAATATTCTTAGTGCATGATAGCCACTGCCGCAGCCTACATCGAGTACCCGTTTTCCTTCAAGTGGACTGATGTGGGGGATAAGCCGATTCCATTTCCAGTCACTGCGCCATTCAGTATCAATGAATACATCAAAAAGTGAAAAAGGTCCTTTTCGCCATGGGTGAAGCTTCATTAATTCAGCGGATAGATGATTTTTTTGGTCTTCTGAAAGTGCAGTCTTCGATCCGATTTGAACGACATCTTGATCA
>CAKMZU010000110.1:381-2841 GCA_929200485.1 uncultured Gammaproteobacteria bacterium
AATCAGGTAAGGCATCAATAACGGCTTGCCATTGTGATAGCTCACCAAAAGTTCTTGCATTTGCTCGGTGTTCAAGTGCTTTTTTCAAAGCGACCTGATGCTTATTGAGAGAGGATTTTGCAATAGCAGAAAAAAAGTCGTCTGTGTTGATCATTATCGAATAGCGAGAAGGGAGATAAAATTAAAACATTGGAAGACGGGAATAATTTGGCGGAATCCTGCCTTTGTAAGCCGTTTTCTGTGCGTCTCAAATGTGTCAGGGATCAGGTAGTCTTCAATAGCTTGACGCTTTTGCGCGATTTCAAGCTCACTGTAACCTTGGTGTTTTTTAAACTGGTGGTGAAGGTCAATCAGTGTTTGCTGTGTGTGAAGGTCGTCGCTGCTAATTTTCTCAGAAAGAAATAATGCACCGCCTTTCTCTAGCGCAAACCCCAATGCATTGATTAATGGATCTTTTTTTTCTTCAGGGATAAATTGCAAGGTGAGATTCATACAGATAAACTGGCAGGGTTGAAATTCAAGATCTAGAATATCCTTCTCTTCAACCGAAACCTTTGCCTTGAGCTCAGCTTGCATGAGAACCGAACGGCACTTCTGAAGCATTGCAGGGGCATTGTCGACGGCGATAATATGACAATTAGGTGCCTGTATATTTTGAGCAATAGCAAGAGTTGATGCGCCAAGGGAGCAGCCTAGATCATAAATTAAGCTATTGGCCTGAATACGACTTTCACTAATCACACCAAGGGTATCTAGCATGATAGGGTAGCCGGGCACCGAGCGTTTTACCATATCACTGAAAACACCAGCGACATTTTCATCAAACTGAAATTGTTCAACAACTTCACGAGACTTTGCATAAAGTTGGTCGAGATCGCTCACAAACTGCCCTGACAATGACTTTAGTTGAGAAAAAGGTGGGCCATTATAACCTGATTTATTTCATAGAGGCATCCCGTAAAAGGATAACCTCTATAAATCAGGGGTTATTTTAAATTAAATATCTGAATCTCAGCGCTGCGATCCGTCGTATTGAATCGATTACTACTATCAAACATTAAAAATGTTTCTGTGGGTTCTGAAGGTTTAAACAGCCAGTATTCATACACTTCAATTATATCGCCGGGCCTTGCAGGGATAGAGTTTAAAGCACCTTTTCGGGCTTTAGATTGATTTTTAGTGCGTAGGTTAATAAGCAGAGATTGACGATTCACTGCATTCTCGTAAGTAAATTGCTTTTCTACCTTGGCTTTTTTAAAGACATTTAGTTTATCGTTAAATTCAAACGTTGAATGGAAGACTTGAATGATGGCATCTTCAGGGTTGCCAGCATAAAAAACACCTGTAATTGACGGGTTAGGTTGAAAAATGTTTTTACCCAATAATTTTTCTTTTAACGTTTTATGGTGTTTTAACGGCGTAGCAAGTAATTTATCAAAGCCAAATGGTTCAAACACCCAAAAAGCATTGACAAAAGGTCTGGCGCTGTTGAAGCGAGTGGTTAATAGTTCCTTAACATTCCATTGTTCATACATATTTGCATCGAGATCGTCTTTTGAGATGATAATAAACGCTTCAAACATCGGCTCACTATCGGCATTATACACAGCAAATTGCTGGATATAGTCCGTGGATGATATGTTTATTTGGGTTTCACTATTCTCATTTTTGTTAAAACTACTTAAGGCTTCAACCTGAGAAAGGTTTATGGGGTAATGATCAATCTGCGTTTTTTCTGAAATAGGGAAAGCATAGAGCATGTTATCAATGGTCATCGAAAAGGCGAAGTTATGAAGATATGAAGTAAGTTCTTTGATTGATGAGAATTCTGAAGCTTCTAAAATTCGCCCTAGCTCATCAATGAACTTATTTTTGGTTCGTTCTTTGTCAAGGCTTGCCTTCAATCCAACGCCGGCTCTCTTAAAAAAATTGGACAGGTCGTTATATAGCCTTAGGGCATCTTGTACTCGTATCTGAGCTTCATGAGTAAACTTGTTTTGGTTTAACTTGGTTGTTTGGATAAAGTTAAGATAATCATTGGTCGGAATAGAAAAAAAGGCTTCTTTTTCAGTGTCAAAATTTAAGGCGTTTGCCGGTTGTGAGAGTTGCGTTGTGCTACACTCAGGCGCTTTTTTGATCGTGTTGGGCTCAAGTTGACTGCCCATCGATGGTTGTGAGGTCGGTCTGTGTTGAATTTGGTTGAAGGTTGTTGACTCATTCTGGAATGGTCCAGCAAGTGAGCTGGATGGCGAATAAACAAATAAAATTTGAGTTATTAACGCAATAACACCTAGGGGGTTTTTCACAACAGTTACCTTGAATAATAAGAGATGTCGTTTAGATATAATTATTCAAGGTTCGTTCAATTAGGGATTATAAGAACTTAGAAACTATGTTAGTTAAAAAGCTATGTTAGTTAAAAAACTATGTTAGTTGAAAAACTGTTGGAGTGCTCTATAG
>CAKMZU010000110.1:2851-3752 GCA_929200485.1 uncultured Gammaproteobacteria bacterium
GCTCTATAGGCGGTTAGGCCTAGAATTGAAAGGGTAATAACAGATGCAATCAGCCATTGCATCTTGCGCATTTTTTTATGACGAAGGTAGAGTTTGTCAACATTATCGCCATATCGATTGCCGTAGGAGGTAGGTTTTAATTTCCATTGCTTTTCACTTGAAGGAACTTCTTCTGCGTCAAACGTTGAATAGGGTGTGGGAAGCGAGGGAGGAATCTTTGAGCCTTTTTTGGTATTTGGATTCGAAAGGGCAGGCGCAACAAGGACAAAGGAAAGTCGCCCAATGCTTAATTGATCACCATCCGCTAATATGCCTTCATTTAAGTTTTGGTCATTGATCGAAAGCTCTTCATCAGAAGTCAGTTTTTTTACCAGAACTTTACCGCCTGTCACAACAAATTCAGCAAATTTATCCTGCTTTGATTTATGGGGTATCCAGAGATTACAATCTCTATGATGTCCGATGAGTGAGTAGGGTGCGAGTAGGAACTGCTTGTCTTGTGTCTGAGAGACAAGTTTCCAATACTTATTATCTCTGGGGTGGTTATGCAATTTATTGATCGCTTGGAGACTTGACTGATTGTTACTGACAACAAAGTTTACTGAGCCTATTTTTATATCATCTTCGGGCTTAAGCAATGTTTTTGAATAGATGGTACGGCTATTGATAATAATATTGGGTGCATTCTTGTCTGCCTCAATGTAATAGCTGTTGCCCTGACGATGGATAAGAATGGTAAAAGCTTTGCTGTGGCGAATTTTAACAATAAGGTCAGCAGGGTGCTCATTGGAGAGCACGGTGCTATCTTTAACAAGCCAAAAAGCATCATCTGGCTTTTCTTTTGGGGCTATTTTGAAAGTATTAGTGCCGTTCATAAAAATAGTTAACTCTTTTTACAAAG
>CAKMZU010000110.1:3762-7117 GCA_929200485.1 uncultured Gammaproteobacteria bacterium
GTCTATTGTCAGTTGCTGCGCAGATGAAAAGTACTTCTCTATCATTTTGTCTATTCCGATAAATTGATTAACGACAAAGCATGCAATGCCATTAGCCATAAGGTGTTCACTCGCACTTTTCACAAATTTTTCAATTAAGTGTTTATCATGTTCAAACCCTTGATGAAAAGGTGGGTTACATAATACCCAATCATACGTTTTTTTTATGTGCTTAGCGCAGTCATCAGCAATTACATTACCAGCAATGTTATTTTTTTTGAAGTTTGCCTCGCAAGCTGTGACAGCGCCGGCGCAATTGTCGGTTGCATCAATTGAAGAAAACCCAAGGTTATAGGCTTCTATCGATAAGTAGCCATAGCCGCAGCCTAGGTCCAGAAGAGATGCATTTTCATTTAGAGGGTTGTCATCTACATATGCCTTCAACGCCTGCACCATCAATTCGCTGCCTTTATCAATTTTGTTAGCACCAAATATACCAGGCGTTGAAAGGTAGTTAGTGTCAGCTAAAGCAAAGAAAGTATGATAGTCAGGTAGATCTGTTTGGAAGGGTTTTTTGGGATTGTTTTTTACAATATGAAAGGAGGTTTTTTTACCACCAATTTTTTCTTTATGTTCACTTAGGCTTGCTCCTGTCGCTTTAATTGCTTTAAGGATGCTTTTTATCCCCTGATT
Source organism: uncultured Gammaproteobacteria bacterium (assembly GCA_929200485.1). Lineage (GTDB taxonomy): Bacteria > Pseudomonadota > Gammaproteobacteria > Pseudomonadales > DT-91 > CAKMZU01. The sequence goes on from CAKMZU010000110.1 coordinate 4,435, forward strand.
TTTTTCACCCTTTACAATAAGTTGACACTTTTTTGGGAACGATTGAAAAAATGCTTGTATCAGATGATGGTTAATTGCCTTTTCCTTGGCCAAAGAGAATAGCAAAATGTCATGGTCAAGTGACAGCTCTCCAAAACAAAAGTCAGAGAAATGGCTTGTTAGGCCTAAACTTTTAGCTCTTTGATGTTGGTCAAAGCGGTTAGTGACTACCGCTACTTGTTCGAGAGGAATATCAATCGTCCTTGCTTGATCATGAATGCACCATAAAGTTTTCTTGTTTTCAATTAACGTTTTTAGGTGCATAAGTTTTTTATAAGGTTAACTTAAAAGTCTTTAAGCTGAGCAAATCTGTCTCTGTGGAAGCTCGAAGAACCTAATAGCTGGCCAGTAACACGAGCGCGTTTCAAGAAAAGGCCAACGTCCAATTCATCAGTAACACCTATGCCACCATGCATTTGCGTTGCTTCATTTGTGACAAGCGTATAGGTATCATTTAATTTGGTTTTAGCCAGGCTGACTAATTCAGCTCGATTTTCTGCTTTTTCATCAATGGCGTTTAGTGCGCCTAAGACGACGGATTTGCAGAGCTCAATTTCGATAAACATTTTTGACGCTCTATGTTTTAACGCCTGAAAAGTACCAATTTTAACGCCAAATTGCTCACGCTCTTTTAAATATTCACAAGTTCTTTGAAACATTTCAAGGCAGCCACCAAGCATTTCAGCTGCCAGAATTGCACGTCCGCGATCTAGTGCTTCATCTACAGAAGCAAAGGCGTCATCCGATTCACCGATCAGTGCGTTTTTATCTAGTTTGACGTTAGTTAGTGTGATATTCGCAGCGTTTCGGCTGTCAAACATCTGAGTGCGCTCAATATTGACGCCAGAGGTGGCTTTATCAAGGATAAATAAAGATAGCCCTTGTTCGTCAGACTGATTTCCTGATGTGCGCGCCAGGATAAGTAACTTGTCAGCACTGTGACCATCGAGGACAAAGGTTTTTTTACCATTGAGTACAAACTGATCGTTGGATAAGGTGGCCGTTGTGCTGATTGAGGACGGTGCATGATGAGAGCCCTCTTCAATAGCAACGCCTAACGTAAGTTCGCCTGTGGCAACAAGCGGCAGATATTCGCTTTTTTGAGCTTCAGTCCCCTGAAGTTCTATAAGGGATGCACCTAATACGCTGGTAGCAAATAAAGGAGAGGCGGCTAACGTATGGCCCATTTCAGTGGCAATAGCGCCAAGACCCATAAAGCCAAAGTCTAAACCATCATAAGCTTCTGGAATAGTGATAGCAGACCAGCCAAGTTCAGCCATCTGTTGCCATAAAGCGGTATCGAAGCCTGTCTCATCTTTATTGTCTCGAAGCTGCCGTAGGGCTTCGATGGGGGCATTGGCGACTAAAAAATCTCTTGCCGAATCTTTTAAAATGCGTTGTTCTTCATTTAAAACTAAAGGCACAGGTGACTCCGAACAATTTTTTGTAATTTTTAGGGTTATAAGCGCTAAATGGGCTCAAGCGCCAAACAGCCTTAAGGTAACTATCTTGATACTTTGGGGCGCAACTTTATCGAATTTTTTACAAAAAAACCAGAGTTCTTCATTGTTTAGAAGAGACTCTGGCTTTTTTAATTGATGAAAGATGCTTTTATGCTTTCTTGGTCTTCATGTCATGAAACAATTTAGTATAGAAGTCTTTGCTGGCTTCTATACCTTGTTTTGTCGTGAATAATGGCTCATAACCAAGATCGCATTTGGCTTTCTCAATCGAGAAGTAATTATTAATCGCTATACGCTCAATCGATAGCGGCGGGAGAAGAGGTTCTGGAAACTTAAAGCGGAAATGTAATTCTTGCCAAATAACCATAAAAAACTTGATTAGCCCAGCAGGGATTTTGAGTTTTGGCATTTTTTTACCGCAGTTTTCAATGATGGGTTTGGCAAAATCAAACATATTGATTGGTTCGCCGTCATTGATGAAATAAGCTTCGCCTTCCGATGTTCCACCAGATACGCAGTGTTCAGCCGCCAGAATTTGACCGTGAATCAAATTGTCAACATATGTGTTATCTAAAAGGGCAGAGCCATTGCCAACACGCGCATGCATGATGCCTTTGTGGATTTGTTCGAAAAATATTTTAAATACGGTTTGGTCGCCAGGCCCCCAGATGCCACTAGGTCGGATGGCGCAAGTATTGACGCCGTCCACGCCGTTTTGGCTAAGTACCCATTTTTCAGCGATCACTTTAGTTTCGGTATACAATTCATTGAAGCGAGTGGTATAAGGTGTGTCTTCTGTGGCATTGTTGAGTGGTTGGCCTCCAATGATGACACTATTGCTGGATGTGTAAATAAAGCATGAGCCACAGCTTTTCTTAGAGCCTTTAATAGATTTTTTGTGCCCTCAATATTGATGGAGTAGGACTGGTCACGATATTCTTTTGTGACAGCATTGCCACCTTTAAGGCCAATAATTGCAGCAGTGTGAAAGACGGTGTCTATGCCTTCAACGATTTTTTCAACAAGCTCATTATCACAAATATTTCCCTCAATGCATTCAAGGTTTTCGTGCTCAAGATCTGACGGGGCTAAGTCAAAACTTCTAACTTTGAAGCCTTTGTTTAGCAAGGTTTTAACGAAGTTTTTGCCAACAAATCCGGAGCCGCCTGTTACTAACACAT
>CAKMZU010000110.1:7127-10107 GCA_929200485.1 uncultured Gammaproteobacteria bacterium
AAGATTGGTATTGGTTAAATTAAAATCGCCTTTGGTCGGCTGATTGGATGTCTTCATCTTATTGTTATCTAATGTTTTTTTTATTAGGTGGTCGATTATACCGATTCTTAAGGTTCAATCTACACATCAAGTACCATATTGAGACTTTGTAACATTACTGATTGTTTAGGTTGCAAGGTATTGGAGGGCGAAGGCTTTTTTTTTACTCAACTGCGCGATTAATTTAGAACAGGTTGTTATTAAAATGCTAATTGCTATGATAGAATGCCGTGCTTTTAACGACTGAATAACAAGACATAGGGAGCTACGATGATCACAGCCCTTGATCATATCGCTATTGCTGTTCCTGATTTGGAAAAAGCGATTAAACGTTTTATGGAAGACTTTGGTCTGACTTTTGAAGGTACAGAAGATGTGGCTTCAGCCAAAACCAGTACGGCGTTTTTCCCATTGCCGCCAACGAGTATTGAGCTTATTCATCCATTGAACGGTGAAGGTCCTGTTCAGGCATTTTTAGATAAGAAAGGTGGCGGTATGCATCATCTATGCTTCCGTAGTGATGATCTTGATGCTGATGTTGCGCGGCTTAAAGAAAAAGGCTATCAATTTTTATCGGATGAACCCAGTATTGGCGCGCATAACTGCCGAGTTATCTTTATTCACCCAAAATCTTGTGATGGTGTGTTGATTGAGCTGAATCAACCAGCTGATGATCACCACTGAAACCACTAGAGAGCAGAATATGTCTGAAGAAAAAAAAGCGGCCACGGTTGAACAGTGGAAAGAAAAAGCGAATAAGCAGCTTTCTCGCATGAATAAAACGGTTGATGATCTTGTGTGGAATACACCAGAAGGCATCGACATCAAGCCACTTTATACGGCAGAAGATCTTGAAGGGCTTGAATACACCAACACCATGCCTGGCATGGCACCTTTTATCCGTGGCCCACAAACGACAATGTATGCTGGCCGTCCTTGGACGATTCGTCAGTATGCAGGCTTTTCAACCGCTGAAGAATCCAATGCCTTTTATAAAAAAGCACTGGCTGCTGGTGGTCAGGGTGTTTCAGTTGCTTTTGATTTAGCAACTCACCGTGGTTATGACTCAGATCATCCTCGTGTCTCTGGTGATGTTGGTAAAGCCGGTGTTGCTATCGACTCTGTTGAAGACATGAAGATTTTGTTTGATCAAATTCCGTTAGACAAAGTGTCCGTTTCCATGACGATGAATGGTGCGGTTTTACCCGTACTTGCCGGTTATATTGTTGCTGCTGAAGAGCAGGGGGTTGGTCAGGATAAGTTAGCTGGAACGATCCAGAACGATATTCTTAAAGAGTTTATGGTGCGAAATACCTATATTTATCCACCAGCACCTTCAATGAAAATTATCGGTGATATTATTGCTTACGCATCAGAAAATATGCCTAAGTTTAATACTATTTCGATTTCCGGTTACCATATTCAAGAGGCAGGTGCCGATGCAGCGTTAGAGCTAGCCTACACTCTTGCTGATGGTAAAGAGTATATCAAAACCGCCCTTGATTCAGGTCTTGATATTGATGCATTTGCCCCAAGGTTAAGCTTCTTCTGGGGTATTTCCATGAATTTTTATATGGAAATCGCCAAAATGCGTGCAGCCCGTCTGCTTTGGCATCGCATCGTTTCAGAGTTTGAGCCAAAAAACGAGAAATCGTTGATGCTTAGAACGCACTCTCAAACCTCTGGCTGGTCTTTAACAGAGCAAGATCCTTATAACAACGTCGTTCGTACCACGATTGAAGCCATGGCATCTGTATTTGGTGGTACTCAGTCTTTACACACCAATGCACTGGATGAAGCCATTGCGCTTCCCACAGAGTTTTCATCTCGTATTGCACGAAATACTCAGCTAATAATTCAGGAAGAAGCAGGTATCACCAAGGTCGTTGATCCTTGGGCGGGTTCTTATATGATGGAGAACCTTACGCAGGAAATCGCCGATAAAGCCTGGGGTTTAATCGAAGAAGTCGATGCGGCAGGTGGTATGGCAAAAGCCATTGAAACAGGCATGCCGAAAATGAAGATCGAAGAGTCTGCTGCGAAGAAGCAAGCGCGTATTGACCGGGGTGAAGATGTTATCGTTGGGGTCAATAAATATCAGCTGGCAGAAGAAGATGACGTTGAGATTCTAGAGATTGACAACGAAGCGGTTCGTGATTCACAGATTGACCGCATTAACACCATTCGTGCCACACGTGATGAAAAAGCCGTCGAAGATGCATTAGAGGCTATTTATCAGTGTGCTTGTGGTGGTGAAGGAAACTTGCTCGATCTGGCAGTTAAGGCCACGCGTGCTCGTGCAACCGTTGGTGAAATTTCTTACGCAATGGAGCGTGAGTTTGGTCGCTTCAATGCACAAGCTCAAACCATCTCTGGTGTTTATGGCTCAGCTTATAAAGATGATGGTGAGTGGAACGCTATTCAATCAGATATTGAAGGCTTCATTGAACAACATGGTCGTCGTCCACGTATGTTGGTGGCTAAAATGGGGCAGGATGGCCATGACCGTGGTGCAAAAGTTATTGCAACAGCATTTGCTGATGTGGGCTTTGATATTGATTTATCACCTATGTTCTCAACCCCTGCAGAAGTTGCCAAGCAAGCCGTAGAGAATGACGTTCATGTCGTTGGTTGTTCATCTCAAGCAGCGGGTCATAAGACCTTGGTGCCTGAGCTTATTGAAGAACTTAAAAAGCTGGGAGCTGATGACATTATCGTCGTTGCTGGTGGCGTTATCCCTAAACAGGATTATGATTTCCTTTATGATGCTGGCGTTGCGGCAATCTTTGGTCCTGGAACTAAAATCCCACTGGCTGCTCGTGAAGTTTTGACTAAAGTGAATGAGAAATCTGCATAACGATTCTACTTCCAGATAAGATAAAAACCCGCAAAATGCGGGTTTGTTTGTTTGCCCAGCGAAGCTGGCAAACCCGTCAGGTTG
>CAKMZU010000111.1:0-1543 GCA_929200485.1 uncultured Gammaproteobacteria bacterium
ACCCACCAGACATACCAAACTCGATAAAAAGTAGAAATCACGAACAGAAATGGTCGGCGACAAAGATCCAAGAACTTTTTACAAAACATGATTATAAAATTTCTAAAATTCGCAAGTATGAATACAAAAAAAGTTTCAAAGATGAACACACGATCAAGTGGAGAAAAATTCACGACAGTTATAGAAAGGATAACCCTGAGGAATATTTAAAGTCAGTTACCCACATAATTCAGAAAAGTGACTATGATTTTGAAAAAATAAGCAGAGCTTCCAACCAAAAAAAAGGGAAATCTATTTACTTTCATCCAATAGATAACGTTTTTAAAAATTCACCTACTTCCGATATAATTCGAAATTACTCTGTCTCCCGACCTCATCTATCTGATGATGATTATTGTGGTCATAAATATCAGCTAATGTTTCAATATATACACGTCAACGGTCTTGATTTTAATGTTATAAATAAAATAACTCTAAATGATGCATACTCATGTGCTGGCATGGTGAACGATGGCTATGAAAATGAACACTTAGGCAATAGGGATCAAGCCATGGAAACCTTTCTTTCTATAGGGATAAGTAATCCGACAAATCAAGAATCAAAATATACAATAGCAACACATCTTAAAAAATTCAGTGAGTGTGTTGCCTTGCCTAAATATTTGTTACCCAGCGATTTTGTTAAAAATCATTTGGGCAACCCTACCGAAGAAAGCTTCTATGTTGAGCTTTACGATAGGCTGTATGAGAAAGGACTAAAGAGACGGCAAAATTTCTGTACTTTAAAGTTCAAAAATATCCAATAGTGAAACAGCATATCAACAAGAAGATTATCACCTTAATTAAATCCATTTTTTAAAACACTAACAATGAAGTAGTCATTGCATCTTTCAAAATGCGAATTTAATGTATTCCAAGCAGATGAAGCAACGCTTGTTGACTTTGAGCAATGCTCTGGCCATATGTGTCAATCACTAATCGATCACCACGCCAGGGCTCATAATCCCTGTTAAGTACCTGATCCCAAGTTGGCAGTTTCAGCCCTGAAATATCAGTCTGCCTACTTTCAACTCGCAGTTTATGCTCAGATATATCCGAGCAAAAAACTTCAATATTGGTATAGTCCGCCTGTGTGCTAATAGCCACTGATTGCCATCCTTGCCTTGAAATGGGTAATGGATTACAGGAATCCGCAACAACGGATTTCCCTAAGCGCAAGTTATCTTCAGCCACTCGCCAGGCAGCATAATACCCTTCAGCGGCGACGTTAACCCCTTGATCACGTAATGACTGCTCAATGGTATCAACACGAAGATAAACCGCTGCTATGCGTTGTGCCAGCGCTTTTGAGAGCGTTGTTTTGCCAACACCCGGTAATCCTGAAAAGATATATAACATTGGCGTCACAAGCTTTTCCTCCCCAAGTTATCCAGAAGTCTAGTTGAATAGTAAAAGATAGCTGAATTTCACTCGATCGTTTTTACTTCATTTGTAAAAAATGCTCTAGCCATTTAATCGTCGATTTATTATTTCTTACGCAGAG
>CAKMZU010000111.1:1643-8383 GCA_929200485.1 uncultured Gammaproteobacteria bacterium
ACAAATGACAAATGACAAATGACAAATGACAAATGACAAATGACAAATGACAAATGACAAATAAAATATAACGCACCGACCATAGGAAAGAAAGAAAAGCATAAGGAAGAACGCTTCAACGACAACCACTGAAGCACTGTTTTATCCACCCAGGAACTTTTCTATTTTATTAATTTCAGATATGAATTTATACGATTGATACAAATAACATGAACAAGCTATCATTAATATTAATTGTTGTCTTTTTTTGTTTGTCGACATTAAATAATGCTTTTAAAGTGATTAATGGAAGAACTGAAAAGCAAGCATACAGCCAATACAAAGTTAACCCCCGATGAAAAATTGAATTTGCAGGTAGCAACCATGGAGAAAGATAAAGCCATTTTGGTCATCGATCAAGGCACGACCAGTTCAAGGGCTATCATCTACTCAGCCCAAGGCGAGATTCTCAGCATTGCACAATTACCCGTTAAACAAAGTTATCCGCATTCAGGTTGGGTAGAACAAGATCCTGAGGTTTTATTTGATACCGTCATCGAATCCGCTCAAAAAGCCCTCATTCAATCCAAACTCTCCATTGAAGCTATTTCAGGCATAGGTATCACAAACCAGCGAGAAACCACTATTGTATGGGATCAGCGAACAGGCAAACCCATCTACCCTGCCATTGTCTGGCAAGACAGGCGTACACAAGCAGACTGTGAACAACTAAAGCACGCAGGTAAAGAACCCATCATTCAAAAAAAAACCGGCCTGCTTTTAGATCCTTATTTTTCCGCTACCAAAATTGCCTGGATACTGAAAAACGTCAAAGGTGCCAAAAGATTGGTCGATGAGGGGCATTTATTAGCTGGCACAGTCGACAGCTGGATTATTTGGAAATTGACCGGCGAACATATCTCTGACTTAACCAATGCCTGTCGTACGCAGTTAGTAAACATTCACACTCGAAACTATGATGACGAATTGCTAAACCTGTTTGGCATTCCTGAAAGCATCTTACCCAAGATAATGTCATCCTCCGGTCATTTAGCAACCACTCAAAAATCCTTCTTCGGACAATCACTCCCTATCCTCTCGATCATCGGTGATCAACAAGGCGCATTGATTGGCCAAGGCTGTTTTGAAACGGGGATGAGTAAAAGCACCTTGGGTACAGGGTGCTTCCTTATGACGAATACCGGAAACACACCTGTCTATTCAAAAAATAAACTGTTAACCACTATTGCCTGGAAAATCGGCGATGATATTACCTATGCCCTAGAAGGCAGTATTTTTAACGCAGGGACAATCATTGAGTGGTTGACTCATAATCTGCAGCTTATCCAAAGCCCAAGTGAAACTGAAATACTTGCCAGGCAGTCCACACGTGATGATATTCATTTTATACCTGCCTTTACTGGATTGGGCGCACCATATTGGCAGCCAGAGGCGAGAGGATGTATCTCTGGATTGGATCGAGATACGAATAAATGCGACATCGTAAAATCTGCACTGGATGCTATCGCTTACCAACTTGAAGACTTGCTACGCGCAATCCAATCCGATGGTGTTGAGTTAAATCAACTTCACGTTGACGGAGGAATGACGAACAATCAGTGGCTCATGCAACGATTAGCGGATATCTCTCAAATTAATATTGAAAAAGCAAAAGCCACGGAAAGCACCGCACAAGGCGCTTTTTACCTAGCCGCCCTTGCACTTGGCATATATTCATCGTTGGATGACATCGCCAAAACTATCGAAACAGATCAACATTTTAGCCCCACACTATCGCAAGAAACAAGTAATGCACTTTATCAAGGCTGGCAGAAGGTTATCAACAAAACCGTTCAGTCGCTTTCGCTCTAAGCTGGCAGGCTTTTCAAGTCATGCACCGATAGCGCTGGTGCAAGAATCAACGATTATTTCGATGCAAACCTGATTTGACCGTTATCAACGTCTGCCATAATGGTATTGCCTACAATAAATTTACCTTGCAAAATTGCCGTCGCTAAAGGGTCTTCCAGCAATCGTTGAACCGCTCGCTTAAGTGGCCTCGCTCCATATACAGGATCATAGCCTGCTTCAATGAGAAGACTCATTGCCTCATCGGATACATCAAGCACTAACCCACGATCATCTAAACGTTTCTGTAAGTGCGCTAATTGAATATTGGCAATGCCCGCAATCTGATTTTTTTGCAACGGTTTAAAGTAAACCACATCATCTAATCGATTTAACAACTCAGGCCTAAAATGCTGGCCTACCACTTCCATTACAGCCTCTTTCGTTTCTTCTTCGGATGCAACCCCTGTCATCGTTTGAATACGATCGGAGCCCAGGTTTGATGTCATGACAATAACCGTGTTTCTAAAATCCACTGTTCGCCCCTGACTATCGGTTAACCGACCATCATCCAAAACCTGCAACATGATATTAAAGACATCCGGATGTGCTTTTTCGACTTCATCTAACAAGATAACCGAATAAGGCTTTCTTCTAACAGCCTCAGTTAAATGCCCACCCTCTTCATAACCAACATAGCCAGGAGTCGCACCAATTAAACGAGCGACGGCATGTTTTTCCATATACTCTGACATATCAAGCCGCACCATCGCCTCTTCAGTATCAAATAAAAATACCGCTAACTGCTTGCAAAGTTCAGTTTTACCAACCCCCGTTGGCCCTAAAAATAAAAACGAACCATTCGGTCGATTCGGATCAGAAAGCCCAGCGCGAGATCGCCTGACTGCACTACAGACACTTGTCACTGCCTCATCCTGACCGATGACTTTTTGATGCAGAATGTCCTCCATTTGAAGCAGCCTTTCTTTATCGCCCTCTAACATTTTATTAACCGGGATACCCGTTGCTTTAGATACCACCTCAGCAATCTCATCATCGGTTACGCGATTTCGAAGCAAGGTATGTTCACCTTCTTGCACATTCTCCTCTGCTTTTGCCGCTTCAGCCAATTGTTTCTCAAGTGTTGGAATGACGCCGTACTGCAACTCTGACATTTTGCTTAAATTAGACGCTCGACTTGCCAATTCCAAATCAATTTTCGCTTGTTCTAAATCTGCCTTAATTTGTTGCGACCCTTGGAGTGCTGCTTTTTCAGATTTCCAAACCGCTTCTAAATCCGCGAATTCTTTTTCCGCTTTTTGAATTTCTTCATCCAGCTGCTCAAGCTGCGCTTTCGCACTGTCATCTTTGTCTTTTTTCAAGGCTTCACGTTGAATTTTCAGTTGGATTAACCGCCTGTCTAGTTTGTCCAACGCCTCAGGCTTTGAATCAATTTCCATTCGAATTCGACTCGCTGCCTCATCAATTAAATCAATGGCTTTATCCGGCAGGTTTCTGTCAGTGATATATCTCATCGACAGTTTGGTCGCTGCAATAATGGCAGAATCGCTGATATCAACCCCATGGTGAACTTCATAGCGCTCCTTCAATCCTCGCAAAATCGCAATGGTGTCTTCCTCACTCGGCTCATCAACTAACACTTTCTGAAAGCGTCTCTCAAGGGCAGCGTCTTTCTCAATAAACTGACGATATTCGTCTAATGTCGTCGCCCCTACACAATGCAACTCGCCTCGGGCCAATGCTGGCTTTAACATATTCCCTGCATCCATTGCGCCGTCCGCCTTGCCTGCACCAACAATGGTATGAATTTCATCAATGAAGAGGATAACTTCACCTTCTTGCTTCGATAATTCTTTCAGTAAGGCCTTAAGGCGCTCCTCAAATTCTCCACGAAATTTAGCCCCCGCTATTAACCCTGCCAAATCCAGTGAAAGCAGCTTCTTGCTTTTCAGTCCTTCAGGCACCTCACCATTGACTATTCGTTGAGCCAAGCCTTCAACGATTGCCGTTTTACCCACACCAGGCTCGCCAATCAATACGGGGTTATTTTTCGTGCGGCGCTGCAAGACTTGTATCGTCCGACGAATTTCATCATCGCGCCCAACAACAGGGTCCATCTTGCCTTCTGTTGCTCTTGCAGTTAAATCGATCGTATATTTTTCAAGTGCACCACGGTTTTCTTCTGGATTTTGATCTGTCACCTTTTCTCCCCCGCGTATTTCATCTACGGCTTGCTCTAGTTTTTCTTTTGAAAGACCTGCGACTGAAAACCATTGCTGGCCTTCGCATTTGATTGCAAAAACGGCTAAAAGTACCATCTCTGTGGCAACATATTGGTCGCCTTTTGCCTTGGCAAGTTCTTCAGCTTTATTAAGCAATTGAAAAAGCTCGCCAGATAACTGAGGCGGCTGCGAAGCGGGTGAAGAGAGCTTCGGTAAATTCGACAAGTTGTGATCCACCCGCTGCTCAAAACCCGCCAAATCAGACTGCGTTTTGGTGAATATACTGGTTAAAAAACCGGAACTGTCCTGTATTAGTGCTTTAAAAAAATGCGCCATTTCAATGGTTGTAGCCTGATTACTTGCGGCCATTGATTGAGCATTAGCAAGCACCTGCTGAAGGCTTTGCGTAAAATTTTCAATCTGCATAAGACACCTTAAGTAGAATCGTTTTTGTAATGTTTTTGCAAGACATTTAAAGATATAAGGGTGAAAAATAGATTTTCAACTCTTTATTTTCGGGTAGACACAATGGGGGTGTTTTGGATCAAAAAAACGTTTGAATGTATAGTTGCTACTTTATACATTCCTGTCATCCAGAAGGTTTAACTTAGGAAACACTTTATTAAATCAAAATGTCCTCTAAAGGATTAAATCAAAATGCCCTCTAAAGGAAAATAGTTTGATTAGGGTTTATTTTTTCTATTTTCAATATGATCATGATACTTCTTATTCGATACTCTTTCTAATTTGTCGTATAACACCCCTATTCTAAAATTGGTTAATTTAACATCACCTTCATCCGATCCGGTATCTTTAACTTTAATTAACGATTTATCAGCATAAAACTCCGGATTTCCTTCTTTATTTTTATTAACGAGATCATTAAGCAACCCTCCATCTTTGATAAACATCAGCACTTTTTCTACCTCTGCATCTGACGTTTGATCTTTAAGGGAGGGGAAACGGTTATCTAAAATCTGCGCAATATCCCGAGCTAATATTTCGTGTGAATTATCAGAAAAAGTAAACTGTTTTGGCGCTAGAAAAGCTGTGTGCATTGTATTCACAATCTCAGGATTGACCTCTCCAACGGCTTTAAAATATGCATTATCTGCGATCACAGGGTGTATGACAGGAGGCAACTCCTCTGATGATTTAAGAGAATTTTCAGAGTGAATTACAGGCTCAAACAGCTTTTCGAGAAGGTTGCGAGATTTGGACGCTGCGGTCTCAAATGCAGTTTTTTTCGCTGATGGTTTCTTTGAATTATCTGTCTGTTTTTTAGAATCAGGTAATTTCGGTGAAGCTTCATTCTTAACCGATGCTTTGCGTACGGCAAGCACGGCCAAATAGCTTCCCACTCCCACCGTTAAAGCACCTGCTACCCCCCCTGCAATTATTTTTTTCGTTTTTTTATTGGTCTGTTTTGCATTATATCGTCTCTGTGATAAAGAAATGATGGGGATCGCAGACTTCAAAGCCATTTCTTGTGGTTTTTCATCAGCAGTAACAACCAAGGATTGGACAAATAAAAAAGGCGTACAAACCGAAACAGCATAAAAAAAAATCTCAAAAAAATTAAGACCTGTTGATACTGCGTTTTTGGTTACTTTATTTTTACAGTCACACACAAAAAAAACACTCACGGCAAAGTAAAACACTTGTGTAAGTTTTCGTACACACAACTATCAGATCATCTTAAGCATCCTAAACGATACCATTCAAGGACACTAATAAATAAATATCAAGATATGAATTAACCGAACCGAATAACACGTTAATTTTTACTGCTCAAGGTCAATTAAGCTAGCTATTCCAGCTTTCACCTTAAAGACACCTAACCTGAAATTTTATAGATTTAAAAAATTAAATTTAAATTAACTATTTTCTTTTTCTAAAACGAGGGAGTTTTACATCATTGAAAACGCTCTTGACCCTTTGAGGGATTGATGGATTTTTGCGAACATCCGTATCAGACGGGTTGACGTAAACTCCTTCATCCAGATTTTTTGTTTTTAAACCTGGTGTTTGACCGTGATAACTATATGTCGCTGCCGTTTGTAAAAGCTTTCCAAATCCATTTAGGTCATCAGGGGTTAATTGAATTTTTTTTCCTACGTTCGGCTCATCATAAATTAGATCTAATTTCTCTTCAAACTCATCAATCTCATCTACATTCTGATAAATTTGTTCTGCTGGATTTTTATTTAGCAACCCAGTAAACAATTCACCTTCGGAAATAAATTTCAACGCATTCTGCGATTCTTCATACGAATATTTTTCTCTAAGCAATGGGAATTTATCACCTAAAATATCTGCCATATCCTCTGTGAACTTTTCCGCTACCGCACTATCAATCCTTGGATTTTTATTGGTCAAAAGAGCTGCATTCAATGTATTGGTTATGGCAGGATTTACCTTCTGAACTGCTTTAAAATAGTCATTATTTAACATAGATGGGTGAGCATCAGGCGCTAGCTCACCTGATGAAGGATCTTTTCTCATTCGTTTTTTCTGTACAACTTTTACTGCCAGATACGTCAAACCTGCTAATGCCGCCACACCGGCAATAGTACCGCCAATAATTGCGCCTGTATTCGTATTCTGTGAAGACGCTTCTTGTTCTTCTTCAAGATCTTCTTCTGTCAGCGAATTATCAACTGTCACAAA
>CAKMZU010000111.1:8393-10012 GCA_929200485.1 uncultured Gammaproteobacteria bacterium
GTCACAAACACCGCCATTGAAGACAAAACTCCATCTGCAATTTCACCATCAATGGTTAATTTAGTCATTTTCTGCAACCAGAATTTATTTTCTTCTGGTATATTCTGGAGTCCTACCCATTGATGTACATTGCTATTTGCTTCATTTACCGTCGTCATATGGAATTGTGTAATTTGAGAAAAAACAATCTTGGTTAAGCTTGGTGAGAAGGTTAGGCGCTCATCAATAAAATGAAAAACCGCACCAAGGTCGACACCCTTAACAGGAACATTCAATGAGAGAGCGTCATCTGTCCCAATCAAATCTAATGAAAAATAATTGTTTGAAGTCTCTAGCATCACAGAGACATTGTCCAATTCGACTGGGCTTGCATAATCCACTTTAAATGTTTTATTTATCGGATCAAAAACACCATAAAAATTTATCAGTAAATCTTTTGGCGGTTCCTCACTGAGGAATAATGTACTCAATTCGGTATCACTAAAAACCTTTCCTGAAAGTGATTCGTCATACTTTATGCGTTTTAATTGCAAAGTTTGGAGCCACTGAAGTTGCTCCGCTGTTAACAGCTGCGAAGGCAGATGTTGATTTAAGGTGACCGGTGTAATGGTTAATTGCTGAGTATCAAGGTTTCTTTCTTTAACGATTGCCAGTAGCTTCTGAGGAATTAATGTTAACTTGGCCTCGTCAACCTTAACCTTTTGTCCTTTATAGATAGCACTATGAGGTACAACCTCTCCTACTCGATCTGTAATGACTGTATCAGTGAGGTTTAACTCTCGCTCATTAAAGCCCTGCTTGAGAGTCAATTTGCCATCTATCAGACTCTTGATCGTAAAAGGCTCATCGCTACTCTCTTCTTTTCCCGATAATAATGGCTTATCACCTTCCTCATTTTCTAATGTCATAAAATCAAATGACAACAATGGGTTAAAGGTGACAGGCAGGTCCGGTTTGTCCGCGACGAAACCAAGCGATAACGCAGGATCAAAATAGACAGTCAGAATATTTTTTTGACCGCTAACTATTTGAAAATCAGAATAAATGGTTTGCTCAAACACTGCACGTTCTTTAGGTACTGGCTTTCCAGCTGTGTCCACCAATGATAATAATTGGTGATCGACGACATCAGCCATAGGCTTTGCTTGAAAAATATGGGTTTTATTTAAATCTAACCGAATTTTTATTGCTTTATAGTCTTTTTCTTGACCAATACCTGTGAATAATGTGGCCTCTCCACCATTCGTTGGAATAGTTACACTATGATTTTTCTTGAATAAAGTGACTTCACCCCCCTCTTTATCAATTAAAGAAATAGAGGCTATATCGAATGAAAAAGGTTCATAAAAATGAGAAGAGCTCACAAAAGTGAGTTCAAAATCATGGCCGGCTGAGTGGTCACTCGTCTTTTTATTGCCACAACCCAATAAAAAAATAAAGATAAAAGCAATGATGTAATATATTTTATTCATAAAAAAAGTATTGAATAAATATCCACAAATTCAATTTTTTATTGATATTATATTTTTAAATATTTTACAAAATAACCTGATCAAATACTGGACAGCAAAAAGCGATCAATTTTATGCATCGACTTATTCTTTCAACCACCCTTTTCT
>CAKMZU010000112.1:0-1168 GCA_929200485.1 uncultured Gammaproteobacteria bacterium
CTCTATGGCTATAGTGGCTTAGACCATCAGAATAAAAAGTCATTGAAGACCTTTTGGCAACGACACCCATTTGGAAACCTCTAAAACGTTAAATTGGCTGGTATCAAAAAGCCTGCAAAGGTTGAATCTTCGCAGGCGCAAGAGATAGCGATGGAATTAATGAATATCTTTCCAATATTCGCGATTCAACAGTACCGCAAAGACACCAAAAACCATTAAAAATAACAAACAATAAATGCCATTCATTTGGCGTTTATTAATGTCAAAACCCAAGACTGTTCTATCATGGATTCGAACTGGCTCAGCAGTATACACCAAGAAATTGACTAAATCACTGACAAAAACATCAAATTCCTTTTCGCTTAACTTACCCGAATTATCAACTAATTCAGTTCGACCACAGGGTACATTGGGGTTATCAGGCGCGATATGGGAGATAGGATCACGAGCCGGGTAGCCATTTTCACCAACAGCTAATGCCGGTTTACAGACTTGATCACCCTGCAAGTGTAATAGCACATTAGGCATACCAACATCTTTAAAGACCAGATTGTTATACCCATAAGGCCTGGAGTCATCCAAATAAAAACCTTTGAGATAAGAGTATAACCATGCATCACCTCGTGAACGTGCCACCAACGTCAAATCTGGAGGAGCTGTACCAAACCACTGCTTTTGAAGTTTGGGCGAGGTGGGATTAGCCATCAAAGCACCTATCTTTTGACCTGTAAAAATCAAATTCTCTTGAGCCAATTCATTTGGAATACCCAAATCAGTCGCTAAACGCTCATATCGCATGTACTTCATACTATGGCAGCCTGCACAATAATTCATGTAGGCTGCAGCGCCTCGCTGAAGCCCTGCTTCATCTTTTAGATTTGCGGTAAAATCCAGTAATGGAACATTTCCGCCAGCCGCCAACGTCAAGGATGTAAGACTGGCTAATATCACAGTTAATAGTATTTTTTTCACAAACAACTCCCTAATACTCTAGTGACCAGCCGCTTGGCTTAACTGATGCAAATATTCAACTAACCATAATGGACCAACAGTCAGCACTGCGACAATCGCAGCACCTGCTAACGTGCCTGACAGACCAAACCCTCCATCCATCGTCACACGTTCCGGCTCAGGCTTACATTTATCTTTCGCGGACCAAATTGGCATA
>CAKMZU010000112.1:1178-3093 GCA_929200485.1 uncultured Gammaproteobacteria bacterium
CATAGTCACAAAGAACGCGAAGTAAATAATTGAGCAGATTTGAGCAAGAATCGTGCGCTCAGTCGTTGGCGACTTCACACCCAACACACCCAAGATGATAAATGAAGCGACAAATACCAAGAGAAAGCCAATGGAGAACTTGCCCCGATATCGAATAGACTTAACAGGACTTCGGTCCAGCCAAGGCAAGACAAACAAAATAGCCACGGAACTACCAAAAGCAATAAAACCATAAAGCTTGTCAGGAACCGCACGCAGCACTGAATAGAAAGGCGTGAAATACCAAACAGGCGCAATGTGCTCAGGGGTTTTCAGTGAATTAGCCTCTTCAAAGTTGGCATGCTCAAGGAAGTATCCACCCATCTCCGGGAAGAAGAAAACAACCGAAACAAATGCCATCAAGAAAACAACGATACCGACAATATCATGCACTGTGTAATAAGGATGAAACGCAACACCATCTAGAGGAATGCCGTTTTCGTCTTTATGCTTTTTAATTTCAACACCATCAGGGTTATTAGAGCCAACCTCATGCAAGGCCAATAAATGAAGCACAACCAAGGCGACAAGAATTAATGGCACAGCAATAACATGAAGCGCAAAGAAACGATTCAAGGTAATACCCGAAATTAAGTAGTCCCCTCGAATCCATTCAACCAGAGGATCTCCAATATAGGGAATCGCACCAAAGAGAGAGACGATTACCTGCGCTCCCCAGTATGACATTTGACCCCAAGGCAGGATATAACCTAAGAATGCTTCCGCCATTAGCGCTAACAGAATTAGCATGCCGAACACCCACACTAATTCTCTTGGTTTTTTATATGAGCCATAAAGCATGCCACGGAACATATGAATATAAACCACCACAAAAAATGCTGAAGCACCAGTGGAGTGCATATACCGGATAATCCAACCATAATCGACGTCACGCATGATGTATTCAACAGACGCGAATGCTTTCTCCGCATCAGGGACAAACATCATGGTCAGCCAGATACCGGTCAGCAACTGGTTAACCAGAACCACTAGCGATAAAACACCGAAGAAGTAAAAGAAGTTAAAGTTCTTTGGCGCATAGTAGCCACCCATATGGGTATCCCATGCACGCATAATAGGAAGACGGGCATCAACCCAGTCTCTTAAACCGACTAATAATTTAATCATGCTGACACCTCCTCATCTTCGCCAATTAAAATAACTTTATCACTCAGATATTTATAAGGAGGAACATCTAAATTGGTAGGCGCAGGAACGCTTTTATACACACGACCGGCAAGATCATATTTAGAACCGTGACACGGACAGAAAAATCCCCCCAACCAATCTTTACCAAGATCAGCTGCAGCAACTTCAGGTCTTGGATTTGGTGCGCATCCTAAATGCGTACACAAACCAACCAAAACCACAAATTCCGGCTTAGTTGAACGACCTTCATTCTTAGTGTATTCAGGCTGAACTGACTCATTAGACTCAGGATCACGCAAGGTTGGCGTTAACGTTTTTAACGAGGCCAACTGTTCACTGGTTCTGTGCATGATATAAACCGGCTTACCACGCCATTCAACCGTAATTAACTCACCCGGCTTCAATTTACTTAAATCGGCTTTAACAGGCGCACCTGCCGCCTTAGCCTTGGCGCTAGGGCGCCAAGATCCGAGAAAAGGAACGGCTACACCTGCAACACCGGCGCTTCCTACGGCGGCCGTTGAGGCGATCAAAAACCGTCTTCTTGAGGTGTTAACACCTTCATTGCTCATAGGTACCCCCTACTATAGCCTTGGAGCAGACTGAGTGACATTTTTTATTATGCGCATATGCTAAAGAAAATCCCTGCCTGAAACAAGGATATTCGTTAGTCAGTTAGCTTTTTATAACGCCCCACCCCAGGTCAACCAAGAGAGCGGCATACTTA
>CAKMZU010000112.1:3103-8464 GCA_929200485.1 uncultured Gammaproteobacteria bacterium
TTATTAAAGCGAATAACTAAAACCAAAAGTAACGCAAGACAAAGGCAAAAAAAAACCCAAGGACACCCCTGGGTTTTTGAAATACAAATAAAGAATTAACGCTTGGAAAACTGTGGTTTTTTACGTGCTTTACGCAGACCCACTTTCTTACGCTCAACTTCACGCGCGTCACGTGTAACATAACCCGCCTGACGAAGCGGCGAACGGTTTGCCTCATCAAAATCGATTAACGCACGCGCCAAACCATGACGAATCGCACCCGCCTGACCAAAACTACCACCACCTTTAACAGTGACATTGATGTCAAACTTATCTTCCATCTCAACGACAGACAACGGCTGACGTACAATCATTCGTGCAACTTCACGGCCAAAGTATTGCTCGATAGACCGATTATTAACGGTAATATTACCTGAGCCATTTTTTAGAAAAACACGAGCCGTCGAAGTTTTACGACGTCCAGTACCATAGTATTGTGCGCTAGACATATTTTAGCTTCCGTTAAATCTGTAGTTCTTTAGGTTGTTGAGCAGTATGAGGATGAGATTCACCTGCATAGACTTTGAGCTTTGAAAACATCGCTCGACCCAACGGATTTCTTGGTAACATGCCTTTAACGGCTAATTTCAATACACGCTCAGGGGCATGATCAATCAACTTCTCAAAAGACATAGACTTAAGATTACCGACATAACCCGTATGACGATAATACATTTTGTCTTTTTTCTTATTACCTGTTACTGCGATTTTTTCTGCATTAACAACAACAATATAATCACCGGTATCAACGTGAGGGGTATATTCAGGCTTATGCTTCCCACGAAGACGATGCGCAATTTCAGACGACAAACGACCGAGCGTCTTATCAGCCGCATCAACAACATACCACTCCTGACTGACAGCATTTGGCTTAGCACTGTAAGTTTTCATAATTTTTGGCCCAAATAAATAGAGACTGTCTGTAAAAGAGCGCGAATACTACAGGAATATGGCGAATATCGCAATACCATTTCCCACTTAAAACGGTTTTTTTGATGCATTTTTTCCGCACGAAAATACATCAAGGCCGATGGGGTTTGGCCAGATATTCTTCACTCTGCATTTCAAGCAAACGGCTTTGTGTTCGCTCAATTTCAAACAATAAACGCTGGCCTTGATAAAGTCCATCAATACCAGCCTCAGCTGAAATAATGACTTTTACCTGACGATCATAGAACTCATCTATTAAATTGATAAACCGCCTTGCCTGGTCTTCCATATCACGAGTCAAGATAGGGATATCTGAAACCAGCACAGTATTAAACAAGCGAGCGATTTCAATATAGTCATTCTGGCTTCTTGGCCCATCACAAAGCGCCTGAAAACTCAACCAGGCTGCATCTTCGGCCAAAGCCACAGCTGGAATATTTCTGCCGTTGATCGATAAATCCTGAGCGACCTCTGGCTTTTTCAAACCAAAAGAACACCAACTCTTTAAAAGTGATTGATCCGCTGCAGATCCAAGAGGCGTGTAATAAAGTGCTGCCTGCTTTAGTGCCCTTAATCGATAATCCTCACCTGAATCTACATTGACTACTTCACAATTTCCCTTAAGCGCTGCAATGGCTGGCAAAAAACGCTGTCTCTGCAAACCATTTTCATAAAGCTTATCGGGCACGATATTCGATGTAGCGACGAGGACAACACCTTTATCGAATAGCTGCTCAAACAAACCACCCAGAATCATCGCATCTGTAATATCCGTCACGAAGAATTCATCAAAGCAAATAACCCTTGCCTCTGCCGCGATAGATTCCGCAATACTATCCAGAGGGTTTACCTCACCTTGGCGTTTTTTTAGCTCACCATGAACTTTTTGCATGAAGCGATGAAAATGAAGTCGCCATTTATTCTCAAACGGAAGTGCGTCATAGAAACTATCCATCAAATAGGTTTTACCGCGCCCTACCCCCCCCCAAAAGTACAAACCTTTAAGTTTTGGCTGGGTTTTCTTGCTAAATCGCGAGCTAAATTGGGAAATAAAGGTTTGGGCTGGCCTTTTTGGAACAACCAAAAGCTGATCATACAAAGCCTGCAGTTTATCAATAGCATTCTTCTGAGAGGCATCAAAAAAGAAGTCACTGCGCTCGAGATCTTGTTGATATTTTAGAAGTGGCGTCATTCAAGTTTTTATTAGCATTAAAAAACGGGGGCAACTTTACCCTTGCATCATTGCTTTTACAATGAAATATTTCAAAGAAAAAAGCCTTTGGCTTTCCCTCAAGTAGTTATAATAAAATTAGACTTTGGTTATCCATGACTCAATCGACGTTAACTCGTGCTGGTATATTACTGGCTTATTTACCTCTAACCTCGTTGCGAAAAGGCTGTATTGTCGACTATACTGCACCTTCCTCGATCAATCAAAGAGGATAAATAGGTGAGTAACGGCATAAAATAATAAACATCAGTAGCCTGTACACTAACCTTTGCTAAATCATTGCCAAAAAGGAGCTTCAAATAAGTGGAACCACTACACATGCTCATCGTCACAGGAATTTGCTGCTTTTTAGCCGGCGCTATTATTGGTGTATTCTTCAATTCTCGTTATTCTGCTAACGAAAAGAAAAACCGCGACTTGGAGAAGCACCTGCATGAGTCGCAAACAGAACTTAAACAATATCGTCAAGAAGTAACTGAGCACTTTATGACGACATCAAACTTACTAAATAACCTCACAGAAACATACCGGGATATACATAATCATTTAGCAGACAGTGCAAATAAGCTGACGACCACTGGAGGCGCGACTAACCCACTCATCCAGTCAATACCAGAGCCTGTATCCAAGCTATCTGCCCCAAATGAAGACATGGATGCCACGCCACCACTGGATTACGCGCCAAAGTCTTCGCCTTATGATAAGGGCAGCCTTAGCGATGACCCCCATCTCGAAAAGGTTGAGTTAGGTGAAAAACCTATTGATGATTTAGCACAAGCCATTGCCGATAACGCCAAACCTAGCGCTTGATTTTTAATCGTTAAACTGGGTTATCAATATCAATAAAGCTTACATCCACTTCAAACTTATGCTTAAGGTGCTCACCTAGCGCCTTAGCCCCATATCTCTCGGTCGCATGATGACCTGCTGCAATATAGGCCACCCCCAATTCAGCTGATTGATGAAATGTCTGTTCTGAAACCTCACCTGAGATAAAACAATCACATGCTTTTGCTGCTGCTTGCGTAATATAAGATTGCGCACCGCCTGTACACCAACCAACTTTCGCTATTTTCCGGTCAGGGTCACCGAAAACCTGAGGTGTTCTACCTAGAACTTGCTCTATATTGATGGATAACTGGCTCAGTGTTTGATCCACAAGCGGCCTGCCAATAAACCCAATGGGATTAGCTGAACTATCCAATCCTTCTTCAACAGAGAACCCCAACAATTGACCCAATTGAGCATTGTTGCCAAGTGCAGGATGTGCATCCAATGGCAAGTGATAACCCAATAAATTTATACCACTCGTCATTAGCTTTCGTATTCGGTTGCCTTTCATACCAGTAAGACGCTGGCTTTCACCTTTCCAAAAATAACCATGATGGACAATCAACGCATCCGCACCCACTTCAATTGCTTTATCAATCAACGCCTCCGATGCCGTCACTCCTGTGACGATGGTTTTTATCGACGAGTTACCTTCAACCTGCAAACCATTAGGGCAATAATCCTTAAACCCATCGATATTTAATAATTCATTGCAATAATTAACCAATTCATCTCTTTGAACTGACATACTTACTTCCCACCCGACTTTCACAATTCGAATTTATCAATTACTCTTGATATAGTTAATTTATCTAATCTGATCAAGGTCGCCATGCAACGCTCTTCGATTTTGTTTGGTTTTTCACTCGGCTTAATTGCAGCCGGCTTAGTCCTGCTCATTAAGAATGATCCAACATCAAACAATTTCCCACCAGCGATAAAAAAAGCCACGCCGGCTGTTGTCAATATTTATACCAAATCCCAACGAACGCTTGAGACGAACGAGACGTCCATTAACTCTTACCGACAACTTAGAAAAAAACAACGTTTTCTTACCAAAAATGAATTTTCTCTGGGCTCTGGGGTCATTTTTGACAAAAAAGGGCATATTATCACGAACCTTCATGTCATCAATGCCGCTGATCAAATAACTGTCATGCTCTATGATGGACGAAGCGCCATTGCAGAAGTACTAGGAAAAGACCCAGAAACCGACCTTGCGGTCTTAAAAATAACTTTGGACGATCTTAGCTCGGCAAGTTTTGGCCGCTCAGAAAGTTTGCAAGTTGGAGATCCTATCTTAGCTATCGGTAACCCTTACGGATTTGGCCAATCAGTTTCTGCAGGTATCGTTTCGGCAAAGGGGCGTTATGGCCTCAATCGAAACCAATACGAAAACTTTATTCAAACAGATGCAGCAGTGAATATTGGCAGTTCAGGCGGCGCACTCATTAACAGCAATGGACAAGTGGTTGGCATCAATACCACTATTTTCTCACTGACAGGAGAATTTAATGGTATCAGTCTAGCCATCCCTATCGAAACGGTGAAAAAAGTCACCGAAGATATTATCGAACATGGTTTTGTCGTTCGAGGCTGGCTAGGCATTGAGGTCAACATCCAAACTGACCAATCTTTTGACCATGGAAAGCCCGTCAAAAAAGTCGTTGTCGATAAAATCATTCCAGGCTCACCAGCTGAAATGTACGGAATCAAACCCGGTGATAACATAGTTAGCTTTAACAACAAACGCCTATCAAGATATCCCAGATCACTACTCGCCATCACCAATTTAAAACCGAATAATAATGCAAAAATCGTTATTTTACGCAATAGTGAACATCGGGTTCTGAATATTCCCCTAGGTACTAAACCAACCACAATCAAGGCAGTAACTATCAATCATTATTAACCTAAATTCAGCAGTGACTAAGAGCTATCCGAGAACCCCTATGCGCAGCGTTTGACATGGTGTACTAGACTTATCTTAATGTGACTCCATTACAGGGCATCCGAATGAAGATAACTCCATTAGTTTTACTATTTCTCTGTTTCGCATCTGCTCAATCCAAAGCATTCGCGGAAAGCAGTAAACAGACAATGGAAAGCGGCACCCTTGTATTAGACCTAAAATACGATACTCATCTGGAAAAATTCAATTTTCACGTACTGGCAAACGATAAAATTGTTGATACCATCAAATTCGGTCAAAGGCTTGAATACAGACTTAACACTGGCAAAAAGACAATTCAAATAGTTAGCACCACGCTGGGGGCGATCTACAAAACCAAAAAAATTGAAGTTGATATAAAAGCTGAGCAAGAAACAAT
>CAKMZU010000112.1:8474-9728 GCA_929200485.1 uncultured Gammaproteobacteria bacterium
ACTGGAAAGCGGATTTAGTCTTGTTAAATTCGCCTCAAAAGCGGTTTTATTCTTCCCAGCTCTGTTTTTAACAAATAACTTATGGATAAATGAAACGACTGAGCAACAAGTTAATCAACAAGACACTAATCTTCAGCCTGACCATAGCACTAATTAAAAATTTTATGCGGTATATCTGCCGCTATTAAATGAAAGTCGAATGTCATTTTATCCGGTAAGCTGCACTTTTGGCATGTGCCTCAAGTGACTCACCCTCAGCGAGTGTGCGTGCAATTTTTCCAAGCTCGCTTGCTGATTTTTCGGAGCAATAAATAAGTGAGCTACGCTTTTGAAAATCATAAACGCCTAATGGCGAACTGAATTTGGCAGTACTTGATGTCGGCAATACGTGGTTGGGTCCTGCGCAATAATCACCTAAGGCTTCTGACGAATATCGCCCCATAAAAATAGCACCGGCATGAGTAATTTTTTCAACAAGCGCCTCTGGATTTTCAACGGATAATTCCAGATGCTCAGGTGCTATTTGGTTACTGATCTTTGCAGCCTCATCTAAAGAGTTAACTTTAATAAATGCCCCGCGAACTGATAATGAAGCCTGAATAATATCTGTTCGCTTCATGGTAGGTAATAATTTTTCAATAGATTGCTCAACAGCAGACAAAAACTCACTATCAGGGGAAATCAAAATGGCCTGCGCATTTTCGTCATGTTCTGCTTGCGAAAAAAGATCCATAGCAATCCAGTCTGGATTCGTTTTTCCATCGCAAATAACAAGAATTTCGGAAGGACCTGCAATCATATCCAGGCCAACTTGACCGAACACTTGTTTTTTTGCGGTTGCAACAAAAATATTGCCGGGGCCTACAATTTTATCCACCTTAGGAATTGATTCTGTACCATAAGCTAACGCTGCCACCGCCTGTGCACCACCGACTTTAAAAAGCTTGGTCACGCCTGCAATATCTGCAGCGGCTAAAACTGAAGGGTCCAATTCGTTATCAGGCGCAGGGACAACCATCACGATTTCTTTAACGCCTGCAACTTTGGCAGGTATTGCATTCATTAAAACTGTTGAAGGGTAGCTGGCTTTTCCGCCTGGCACATAAATGCCGACACGATCCAGCGGCGTTATTTTTTGACCCAAGACTGTGCCATCTGTTTCTTTGTATTGCCAGGAATTCTGTTTTTGATGTTCGTGATAGCTTTTGATTCTTTCTGCGGCAGCTTGAAGTGCATCTAACATTTCCCCCGAGA
>CAKMZU010000112.1:9738-10012 GCA_929200485.1 uncultured Gammaproteobacteria bacterium
ATCAAAACGATTAGTCAATTCAACGACCGCACTATCACCCTCAGACTTAACTTTATGCAGTATATCTCTGACCGTTGCCTCAACGGACAGTGAGGTTTCTTCGTTAAACGCAACTAGAGCGGATAACTCGTCATGGAAGCTTTTATTTTGGGTGTTCAGTTTTCTCATTGAACATCTCTTTTGACTTTACAGACTTAAATAAAGAGTCTGCCGAAAAAGGCTGTGTGGCCTAAAGCCTCAAAACCGGATCAGAATCTCTATAATTTCTTTAAAT
>CAKMZU010000113.1:0-2734 GCA_929200485.1 uncultured Gammaproteobacteria bacterium
CACAGAAAAATCTGTGACTGCTGAACCAGACAAATGCTGTGAAACGAAGTACTAGCTATCAAAGCTCCTAGGTTACCAAGGTCAATATCTTGAGTATAAAAAGTTATTATTTTTCCTGTTGTTATGTGCTCAAGAACCATTCCAATATCAAATGTGGCTTTTCAATTAGCCGTAATTCGTTAAACGCCAAAATCTAACCCTTGAAAATTAATAAAATGTAATCGGTAAAATTTTTTCTCTTTTTTGTTATTTCCTATAGTTAATGATATGAAATAAAAATAATAAGATTCTCATGAATATTTCAACGCCAGTTGCATTGGTTTTGCTTTCGCTCGCTATAGATACAGATATAACATTTTCTTGAAGAACATTAGCCTTCTGCAAACAGCTACTTGAAGAATAAAAAAGGGTAACCAATGCGTTTGATCCGTTACATTTTATCATTGTGCTTAATGACCATCTTTTTTGGTTGCTCAAATGACAAATCGGGTGATAAACAAAGTCATCTGACTATTATGTCAGGGCTGCATAGTTTCTTGCCTTTTAGCTTCGAGATAACTGAGTTGAGCGTTATGGATAAAAACGGCAGCAGTTACTCAATCATCAATGCGCCGTTATCGATCGATGCTTCTCCAGAGGGCGAATCAACAAGAATCAGTATGGCAGGGCTCCCTGCAAAAAGTTTTTCAAGTATCAACATCCGTTTAAATTTTAACAATAGCGCCCTGCGAAAATTAACGCATGGGCAGAAAATAATAAACATAACAATCGATGGCAATGAAAAAGCTCTCACCATAAAACATGCTAAAGATTTAAGGCATGATTCGGATATGATGATTTATTTGGATTTGGAGAAAATGCTTAAACTCGATGAAAGCGAAGATAAGATAAGCTTGTTGCCTATAATGGAAGTGCTTCAGGGCAATAATGAGCCGAGGACTTATAATGCACCTATCATCAACACAAAGCGATTTACCATTACGTCGCTGGCATTAGATGATAATACCTTAAGAGCAACGGATACCATAGAAGAACAATCCTTCGATCTCTCGGATTTTTCATTAAAACGCGCTGATAATAACAATGCACTGGTTATCAATGATTTAATGTTAAGTCAAACATTTACCATTAAAGACAATGAGTTGCTCGTTGATCCTCTGATACTGACGACAACTGTACAATCTCTGACAGATGAAACAAATCTGCTTTTCCATAGTGAGCCTTTATTTTTGAACAATCAGGCGATTGATGAAAAAGATAAGGTCTTTTTTGAAAAAAATAAACTCCAATCCATAGGTTTACTTTCATCTAACGATGATATTGAGGTGCTTATTGAGTCAGGTATTATTCATTTTGTAGGTTATGTTATCAACCGATTGTATTTTGAAACCATTGAAATAATACCTGTAGGCGGTACGGAAACGGAGCTAAGTATTGATATACCCGAAGGCAAGGCTCAGTTAAATCATCGCGCTGAATCTTATGGCATCCGATTCTGGCTGAACAATGAAGAGGAAGAAAATGCTGTTCAAGGTCAATTACGATTAGTGCATTCAGCCATCGGCATTGATTATGACATTGAGTCATTCATGATAAGCAACGATACCCAGATAACTATCTACCAGATTGAAGCTGAGAGTACTAATGCTGAGAGTACTAATGCAACATCTTTTCAAAGCAGCAAAGACACATTCATCAGTGATATCGAAACACTGCTTGAAAACCACACATTAACATCAATCAAACTCGAGGGTAACTATTCGAAAAACACCTATTATGCTCACCAAGCCCTGTTTGCTTTCAAGCAAACCAGCAACCCGGTAACTGACTTTAAACCCAATGACAACTTTGAAGAAGAATCAAGCCAAGGAAAAACAAAAAAATTGAGCAAAGGCAAAATCGTAGGGATTGTGGTTGCTAGTCTTGTAGGTTTTTCAGTTATTTATCTCGCTATCAAAGCTAACAAGCTTGAAAAAAAACAACAATCAGAGTTCGCTCAACTTGTTGAAGAGCGTCAACAATTTCTTGAACGTAAAGAAGAGAGAAAAAAAGAGCAACTCGAACGTCAAGCGAGAGAAGAGTTAAAGGAGCTAGAGCGTGAAACAATACTCCTGGAAAAAAAGAGAGAAGAAAAGATTACCAATTTTGAATCCAAATTATTACCTATGAAAGCCAACCTTGTCGACAATGAAAGCATTGAACTCTATGGTGGAGAGACCTTTAAAGCACTTAAACAAACAAACCTTCCTTTTTACCTGACACTTCAGGAGTTTACCAATGACGTGCTAGGTGATTACCACTATGCGAAAGCTATATATGGAGATGAATGGGTTACAAACGATACCGTGGATGTTAATGATGGATTTGCAAAAACCATTGTGCAAAATATAGAAAAATTTATTAAGGATAAAGGGATCAAAGATATGAAAAGCTTCTTGGAGCAATTCGATAAGGATTCAAATGCATTCCATGAGGCATACAAAAAAAATCATCCAGACCCTTCTATATTTGTGATATCCGAAGTTGATGGTAAGGCACCCGAACCAAAAGATAGTACATTCACTAATAAAAAACACCCTGTATTAGGTGTTACAGCAGCAGCATACAATGATTCCCGACATTTTAAGGTGGGTTTGAAGAGAATCATGGAAAACTTCAAAGATCCGTACTATCGGCCACAGTTAGTTGCGACAGAGGATCTGATCAGGTCGAGTCAAAAAACTAGTCTTAAAAC
>CAKMZU010000113.1:2744-3677 GCA_929200485.1 uncultured Gammaproteobacteria bacterium
ACGAAATTCAGAAATATCATTTACAAGAAAGGATTGTCGTAAAGAAAGCTGCAGAACACTTAAAGAATAGAAGAAACAAATATTCTGAGAGTGTATACAACCGCTTGAAAAATAAGTTCAACAGATAATTAGGATTATATCATTGCAGAAATATTAGTTGGTGCTCTCTCACCCTATATGTCAGCATAACTGCGTAGTAATCCTGGCCTTAATATTTCATGATGCGACTGAATTATTCAGGCTAGGGGATGGCCAAGAACAGACTCTTCGGTCTAAATTATTCATCAAGTTCCGTTTTCGCCTGACGCAGCACCGCATGTTTAAAGGTAGGTGAGTTGCGAGGTGCAAATAGCGGGGGCTAATATAGGCAAAGCGTTGCTATTTCATCTTTGGGGGTAACCATGAAGGGTATTTTGCTGAGTGTATTCTTGTCAGTTATAAAAATAGGTGGGTTGAAAAATATACAACTAAAATAATGCTCAACCGGGCAGTCAGTTTTTGATAGACTGCTTATTAGCAGATCGTCTGAGTATAGACAGTTCGGACTAAATTTGTGTTCGCTCAGCTGTTATGTCTAACGCGACTGCCGGAACGTCATTGGATTTTAAGTTAGGGAAAACAGTCATTAGCCAGTATTTAAACCACTATGAGGTTTAGAAGTGTGAGGGTATGATGAAGAATCTATTTTCTCTTTCTGTAATATTATTCCCGCTTGCTGCTTATTCACACGAATCAAGCATGCCACATGATCATATTTCTCTGGGTGTTGTAATGGCGGTGGCTCTGATTGGCCTTTCTGCTGTTTTTTACAAGCGTTTTAAATAGATTAACCTCTGAAAGTCTAAATTGCAGCCGTCGGATTCCTACTGTTTTTATCTGGAAGGAAGGCGTTGCAATTAGTGCTTAAGGGCACCTCTAAAAATTGCTTTTGGC
>CAKMZU010000113.1:3687-9964 GCA_929200485.1 uncultured Gammaproteobacteria bacterium
GTCTAACATTAACGGCAACCTTCGTCTTACTGAAAACCGTGAAATTCAGCGTAGAATCTCAAAATCAATTATTAGAGTTGCCCTTACTATTTCTAATAAAGCTGAAAGGTATTTTATCCGAATGTTTATTCAGTTTTGTAGCATCTCTCAGATTACTCACATCAATATCATAGATTATGAAATGAGTGCTCTCATAGAGAACTAGTTAAATATCTTTTGGTCTAACATATTAAGTATGTATCTAAATCAAGCAAATAATTAACCGGCCGCTAACATATCCTGCTAAGGAAACTATAGCATTCTTGCGAATGCTTGAAGAGCTCTTTGGGGGGGAGGTTTTTAATTATATTTCAGTCAATATTCTGGATAGGAAATAAGATAAATGAAAAATGTTTTCTACGTCTTTATTGCTCTCTTTTTAGGTGCAAATATCTTTGCTGATAGCCTAATTGTCCGTAATCCTACGGAGCATACAAATACCGTAAGGATTTATGATGTTTATAAGAAGCATGGTTTTGAATGGACTCTGGAAAAAGGTAAAGAGAAGTCAATGACGCTGGGGCATGACATGTATTTACAATTAGTTATTATGAATGAAGATAAGGTGGGTATATGTCAGGTTCATTTGACGGAGTTAAAATACTATTGGTATGAATATCATAGCCATAAATTTCCTCGCTATAATTATCAGCCTTTGATAACGTGGACGGACTGCCCCTCCGGTGTTATTCATAGTTCATTTGATCAGCGAAACTGGCATTATAAATATAAGCGTCTTCGCCCTGAGGGACCGAGTTATTCAACGGTTACTGTAGATAATATCTATTAGCGACTGTCGTGCTTAACATTTCATCCTTTGTCATTTTTCTGGAATAATTAAATGGCTCCACTCATGTTTAAGCAGACGAAAAAAAGCCAGCAATTGCTGGCAAAATTTGTAAAGACTTAGACTTTTCAGCCCCCATTCATCTTGTTTGTTCAACTATTTTTAAGCTGCTGGTGGCTTTCTTTGCTTTAAAAGCTATCAAGCGATAGCTTTTAGCTCAACCTTAAGACCATCTTTGGTTTTAGGAAGAGGGAAGGCTTCATAGTGTGGCTTGTAGCCTTCAGGTAGTTTCCATTCATATTTCAAGATAAATTGATGCAAGAAGCACTTAACTATCATGTTAGCAAAGTGCATGCCAATACATTTATGTGCACCACCACCAAATGGCATGTAGCAGAAGCTATGGTTCTTATGCTCTTCACGACCCTTGGTAAAACGGTATGGATCAAATTGCTCAGGATTAGTCCAGAACTCAGGCATGTAGTGATTGTACACCGGAGGAATAGAAATTACTGTATTTGGTGGAACTCGATGGCCGCCAATGGTGGTCTCTTTAATGGTGCGACGCTGCATCAACGAGACCGATGGGGTCATGCGAAGGACTTCTTTAAATACAAGCTCCATCAATTCAACTTTTTCAAGGTCTTCGTACTCAAGCATTGGCTTATTAAGGCTACGCGCTTCTTCACGGATCTTGTCTTGCCATTCAGGGTTTTCAGCTAATTTCCAGATTAATTGGTTAAGCGTAGAGGTAGTGGTGTCGTGCGCAGCAAACAATAAGAAGCTTGCTTGTGGAATCAAATCTTCGTTCGGGAAAAAGTTGCCATCGTCCATTTTCTCTTTGGACATATGAGTCAGCATGTCCTTACCTTCACCTTCCCGGCGAATAGGGATGACTTTTTCAAAATATTCTTCAAGGTATCTGGCACCTTGCTTACCTTTATGGAACTTAAAGCCGGGAACATCCACTTTAAATGCACCCATTAAGCCTTTTTCGGAGATATTAAGGAAAGCTTCATTTAGCTTATCCATTTCAGGGCCAAGTTCTTCAACCCCGATAAATACGGTAGCACCAACATCTAATAAGGTCTTTTTAACCGATGGGAAGAAACGGAAATCCTTTTTCTTGTCCCAGTCAGCGATGTTGTTTTCAAATAAAGGGTTCATGATGTCAACATAACCGCGCATTTGGTCATTTTTAAAGGCGGTTTGGAACAGGCGACGTTGAATCTTATGATCACTGAAATCACGTAATAGAAGGGCTTTCTTGTAGAAATGACCTAATGAATTCTCGTAACCCATTTGCGCTGAGAAAGTCTTCTCGCGGTCAAGGTAGATTTGCTGATAGTTATCAGCACCAACAACTAATAAAGAAGGCTGGCCTGCGATTTTGATTTTTGAGACTTCACCGTATTGCTTGTAATTTTTGTCGATAAATCCGTAAAGGTCTTTAACAATATCGATGACATTACCAAGGTAAGGCAATACGCCGTAGTTACCTGGGATGTGACTTAAGTCTGTGTTGTCCGGTTCATTGACATAATCCATTGATGTCGGTTGAGCAGCCATAGTGTTCTCCAGTAAATGTCGGTTTTTATTATTATCCAAAGCGCCATGCTTTTTATCCATCTCTTCCTGAGCTGCATGGGGCTTATTTATTATCCCGATGCTCGGATTTTTGTTTTTATCGAAATTTGATCTTAATCATTGAAAACGCATTTGTCGATCAACCGTTCGATAACAGTGAAAGGAAGTATACGCATTTTTTGTAAAAGTTAAATAATTAGAGACGCTATTTTGAACAGATTTTGGTTGCTTTTGATGGAATTGTTCGAATTTGTGGCCAATTTGACACTCTAATCAACTTTGTTAACGTTTTGTAATCTTCTGTTTTTGGATAGCAAGAGAGAATTCAAACCATGCTGCTGTGTTTTGGAATTAACTGTTTGTTGGTGATTGCCTGTATATTCATTCACTTCGGTTTTATGGCTTGGGTATCCTATAAGATCGATAGTCTGGCGGCTCAGCATCGATTCAGTTTGCTATTGCACGTCTTTGATGGATTGGCTGCTCATATCCTTGAGATTTTTCTATTTGCGCTTGCTTATTATATGATGCAGTACCATTTTGAATTGGGGCATCTTGACGGTGCATTTGATGGCACCTTTTTTGATTGTTTTTATTTTTCATTCACTACTTATACATCCGTTGGATTTGGTGATATTGCCCCAATAGGTTTTATTCGCTTCACGGTAGCGATAGAGGCCCTCATTGGGTTGATGATGATCACATGGACAGCATCGTTGCTTTATCTTGCCATGCAGCGGCAATGGAGCGAGGATATTTTGAAGTTTAAGGCAAAAAATAAGTTGCATAAAAAATGAGAATAACGCTTAAACAGTTACGAGTTTTCGCTGCCGTTGCTCGATTCGAGAATATGACGCAAGCAGCGGAAGATATTTCATTAACGCAGTCGGCCATGAGTATGGCCTTAAAAGAACTTGAATCTCAACTTAATGCCCCGTTATTTCATCGTTACGGCAAACGAATCAAGTTGAATCATAAAGGCGAAAGCCTGTTGCCGAAGGTACTGCAGATTTTACAGTTAGCGCAAGAGATTGAATATCAAGCAGGGCTTGATTCAGTAGCGGGCCTGCTCAGGGTGGGTGCATCAAGCACCATAGGGAATTATCTCGTACCTGCGATTATTGCAGATTTTTTAAAGAAACAATCCGCGATTGATATTGATCTAAAAGTGGGGAATACCCAGCAGGTGATTCAGGATGTACTGCATCATCGTTTGGATATTGGGTTAATTGAAGGGCTGTGCGATCAACCTCAAATAGAGCGAACCCCCTGGAAGCAAGATGAACTCGTGGTGTTTGCATCAATCGATCACCCCTTGGCTAACAAGTCAATGATAACCATTGATGAATTAAAAAAAAGCCAATGGATTCTTCGTGAGTCGGGTTCAGGAACGAGAGAGATTTTTAACCATGCCTTGGGCGGTAAGTTTCAACCAGAAAAGCGAGTTCTAGAGCTGGGTAACACTGAAGCTATCAAGCAGGCCGTCAAGACTGGTTTCGGAGTTAGCTGTTTATCCAAACTTGCTATTGCATCAGAAGTGAAGCACAAAGAATTAGTAGTGCTGTCGGTGGATGGTATAAATTTGAAACGCCAGTTTTTTATTATTAAACATAAAGTGCATACGGAGAATGCCTTGATAGAGACATTTGAAAACGTGCTTTAGGGTACCTCTAAAAAATGATTGTTTTTGATCCGTCCAATACTTTTGTTAATCGATTCTGATTTTTTTGCTGATTATCTTTTTGTGATTCGTAGCTAATTGGAGATCAAGCATATCTTTCCATTCAGGATAGAACCGAAGAAAGAACTTATAGTCAAAAAAATTTAAATGACTTATGAGTGCGAAGAATGAAATTTTCAAAAATAATTCTGCTTATCTTAACTATCTATTCGGGGCAATTATTTGCAATGTCGATTGTGGATGTATCGTGTAATATTTATAGGGAGATTGGGAATGCTATTGCCTCTAAAGTAAGGTATGTTGCTCTATCCTACATTGTGAAAATGCGTGATGTTTTAGAGGAAAACGATGAAATAACCTTTTGTGTAATTTACCCTGATGATGAGAATAATAAAAAAGATAAGCCCATTAATAAGTTAGAATATAAGATATTGCATATAAATCCTGAAACTCGAAAAGAAAATAAGATACCGCTGACTTTCGAGCCAGAAGAAAATTATATATACGACAGTAAAGAAGTCAGTACAAATATTGCTCAATGTGCCCCTAGATTGCTAAGTCGTAAAGAGCAAAAAAAAATCATCGAATTAGTAAATAAATACTTTTCTAAAAATGGCCATTCTAATGGTTGTGATCTGAAGCCAATCAATGAAGAGAACTTTGATACTATTTTGTGAGGGGGAATCATGAGATTACTGAAATATGATTACCGTCAATGTAGTGCGGTGTAGTTCGAGCGTTGAACTCATCACCCTGTATGAGGGCAGCAGTTTATCTGTTAATGATCGGACGATATTAATAACGCGATTGCCCTATCAGTGCTAGCGTTGATTCTTTGCCTTTTCTGAAGCGTTAATAAATAAGAAATGAATAATCTGAAATCTATCTGAGTATACCTTGCTATTGCAATATTGTATTATGCGCCACGCAAATGCTGGCCTGGAAAGAACCTTCGAAGGCTAATTACAATAAAATAAGGATAGAAATTTAATGAAGTATCTTGCGTTATTGCTGTCTATTTCAGCAACTGTATCTCAAGCAGCAACCGTTGTTCACGCAACCTTTTTTGACGATTATTTGCAAGACGATCAAGGCTTAACAGGTTGGTATATCTATGATGATCATACGGGAAGTAAAGGTAATCCGTTAGTTCATTCGCCAACAACCGGTAAAACTTATCATGGGCCAACTAGACGGGATGTAAACCAAGGATATTACCAGCGTAAATTCATGTGTGCAGAAAAGTCCAAGGTGACCTGGTCTGCTGATTTGTTTTACTGCTCTCCGAGTTCCTCAACGAGCAACACCGTCCATACTTACTTCAATAGTCAGGACTTTGGTGCAGAATTCGGCTGGGTTTTAATGGGTACAGGTACGCCTTATGTTGATGAAACCTTAGTGACAGCAGGACCTAATACTTGTAACAACTGGGAATTCAAAAAGATCATGGAGCCCGATGGCAATGTTGATGATGGGGAAGCACCTATTGTCGAAGCGAAAGAAGTCTTTGATCTTAAATTCAAATTTAGATTAATTGGCGGTAACGATTATGCAGCCATCTCAAATTTTAAATTAAATTGTACCGCTATTGATGCCGGTGATGAATCTGATTTAAGCGATTTGGAAGAAAGAGTCACAGATCTCGAAGTGGCTGTGAGCGCGCTTGAAACCAAAGCTTCAAATACGGACGCAAACTTGGCAACCGTTGAAAGTAAGCAAGCAGCATTATCAGCTCAAATTGCACAGGTTGAGTCAACGGCAACAGACGCAACTAATCGAGTGACCGATACCGAATTAGATGTTGCTGATCTAACAGATGAGTTAACGGCGTTGAGCACTAAGGTTGATAGCATTGATACCTCAAATCAAGGCGGCGAGTTATCCTGTAATACCTATTCACGTGGTTTCTCATTCTCTCGTTCAGGTTTGTACTGCGCTGATTCATCTGAAACCATGGTTAGCTGCAATACGTTAAGAGGTGTACAAACCGATAGTGATGGTAAAAACTACTGTTCGGGTGCTTGGCGTTTACAAGCCGTTTGCTGTTCTGCTCAGTAAACCTGTTCTTCTTCTGGCGTGAATTCTCACGCCACTTATATTTCTACTAATCGAATATCTTATTAAGGGAATCTCTAATAATTGATTTTGAGATTCTGCGCTGAATTTCAAGGTTTTCAGTAAGG
>CAKMZU010000114.1:0-4269 GCA_929200485.1 uncultured Gammaproteobacteria bacterium
CACCAACCCTAGAAAAAGGTAAGGGCTTAAACCGAGACTTCTCCCAAACGAAGAAATGAATATTTTCAACGGGCTTATTAAACAGGAGCTTTATCAGTCTCGGATAGCCCTTTTTATCCACCTCTAGAACGCTAATTTCAACACCATTTAGATCAATGACCTGATCATTAAAAGGCTCTAATTCATAACTCCTCGCCATTAAATCGCCGGGCTTAAAAAAGGGGGTGATTGCAGTCACCAGCAGAGTGTGATTATTGATTTTTTTTACACGTAAATCTGAACCATTACCGCCAAGATTCCACAATTTATCGGGCAATGGCTGTTTGTTTACAACCAGTAGAGGATAGAGATATACCATTTCCATCATCTCGCCCTTAAAAACAAACACGGCTTCACCAGCATCAACTGACAAAGAAGCAGCGCGATGCTTAGCACCCGCCGTAAGCCATGCAGGAAAATAACTGAAAGGGACTGTTAGCATTGGCGAAACAATTAAATGCATCACCAGAACAAACCCTAGTAAACTTTTCACCCAGTAATTTTTATTTACTTTAATCCACGCAAGGCCTTGAACCGCCAGCAGAGCAAGTACTCCACTGAATGCAAGACTGACCTGCAGTAAATTCCTATCCTGAGATGGGCTTGTTGAAATAGGTGCTATCAATAAAAGCGTTATAACCAATAGATTGAAACCCACTTCTTTGTTTTTATTCCGCTTCAAAAAATAACAAATAACAACCAATGTTATCCAGCCTGCTAGAGGAATAAGCCAAGGCAAGCTCGGTACATTCAGGATATCGGAGGGTATATTGAAAAATTGTGAAAAAATTATCAGTGGGGCATTAAAAGCATATTGTTTTAAAAAACCTATTGGATTTTCTATGGGATCAATATAAAAATTTGAATAACCATGAACACCAAAGCCCCCTTTTTGATAGACCCAGGCCCAAATTAAAAATATTAATAAAAATGGTAACAGCCTGAAGTATTTTTGTATTGAAACAACAGGTTTTTGCATAATAGTAAAAACAAATAACCAAACACCAACGCAAACGCCAAGCTCAGAGGAAAGAAAAGCCAATATTGCAAATAAAATGGAGAGACCATAGAAAAGTATTTTTTTTTCTTTTCTTTCATAATGAAAAGAATGATGATAAAAAATAACTGACAAAATAATAAAAATTGAAGCGATTAACGCATGACGATTTGAAATCCAAACTACGGTAACGGTATGACTAATACTCAAAGCAAAAAAAGCAAAGGCCCAAAGAGACACGCAATTTTTTTTGGCATACGCAGTAGAAAAAATCGTTCGATATAAACAGCAAGAAGTGAGCAACAGCAAGGCAAATACAAACAAACTATGTAAATGTATCAACCATGGCTGGTTTGGATAAAATCGATAATCAATATATAAACTAGCTTCACTGATTGGCCGCCAAAAATTCCAGGAAAATTCTTCTCCTGTCCACCAAGGTAAGATACTCTTTGCCATCAATTGTTGCCTTTTATCAGCAGAGGTATCAACAAATGAAAATAGATTAAATAGCGAATAATCATCCACAACAGGTATCAACCCTGGATGCTGGATGAATAGATAATGCAACAGATCATCACCCATAAAGCCTGTAAATATTCCAGGCAAAAGAACCATAAGACTTACGAGCGCGATACTGATTGCTCTAACAAAAAAGCTGGCGTTGAACCAATAACTGGAGATTATAGAAACCATCGATTTGAAATGCGCAAGTTTGAGCTATAAAACAACGATAAGTATTTAACTACTGATTAAAGGGTATGACTAGAACGCCTAGCCACGCTTATTATGCATAGCAGCCACCATAGATCAATCTTACTGAGAAGAAAAAATTAAAAGCAAATCTTATTAGCGATACAGCCCTGGCCACCACGGCAGGATTTATACAGACTAAGGTTTTTGGATGTGGCGCATTATGTTGTTTGAAAGCAATTTACATCTAAAGGATTAACAAGCGTTCACATGGGGCGAAAACCACAAAAAAGAGCCTAACGTAAGGCTTCTTGCCAAAATATAAGCAAAAAAAGCAGCCCATAATCCCGAGTTTTGCCAAGGCTTCAGAAGAAAACAAAGCGGTATAAAAATAAGAAAAGTAGAAATAAGCAGGCTATTTCTCATCGCACGGCTTTCATGCAAACCAACAGCTACACCATCTAGCCAGTATGAAAAAACACTGATCAAGGGCAATAACAGCACGGGTAACAACATATCATGAATTACCGCCTGAACTGCCGGTTGATTGGTGAACCAGCCAGGCAACCAGGGAAGCGTCACTAAAGAAACAAGTATAAAAACTAAAGTAAAAATAAAGGTCATTAATAAGCTTTCGCGTAAAATTTGCTTTCGATAATTGACCTTCTCTCCACCTACCAAGGCTTCCGTCGCATTGGCAAAGCCATCTAATAAGTAGGATTGAAAAGCAACAATCTGTAATAAAATGGCATTGGCTGCTGTGATTACCACACCAAAATTTGTACTCATGTGATTAAAAAAAGCAAAGCCAAAGGCTAAACTCAATGTTCGAATAAAAAGATCTCTATTAATTGACAAAAATGAAATGAATAAAGAAGACTCTGGCATAACAAACCAGCGCTGATTAAACAGGTGCGGAAAATATTTAACAAAGATAAATACAGAAACCAGCGTACTCATCCCCTCCGCTAATACGCTTGCTGCAGCCGCACCTGCACTATTCCAACCAAAACCCACAATAAAGACAAAATCCAAAAAGATATTCACCGAGGCTGAGACCGTTAAAGAAACCACAGCCAACATAGGTTTTTGCCAGGCAATCGCCCAACCGACCAACATAAAATTTAATAATGTAAAGGGTGCAGAAAACAAACGAATTTGCAGGTAGTCATGCAGGTAAAAATATATTTCAGATTTTTTAGCACCCCCTAACATGAATTTTGCGCCTAAGTCACTCAACCAAGGGCTAAGTATTAAAACCAGCAGGCTTACCATCAAAGCAAAGTGCACGCTACCACGAAATAAACTTGAGCTTTGCTTATTCTTTTTATCATAAATATACCGACTAGCTAGAGCAGTCGTACTCATGCGTAAAAAATTACAACTTGTTAAAACCAATGCGACAAAGCTCGCCCCAACAGAAACGGACGCTAAATAAACAGGTGAATCCAACCGTCCGAGGATCATGGCATCAATCAGGCCTAACAGGGGCACACTGATATTAGCAATCATCATAGGCCAGCTAAGTGACCATATTTTTTGGTAATAAGATGTATGCTGTGTAACTTCTCGCTGCATAAAAAAGCTTCACAAATCCATTGAGTTCATTTAAAGTTTTGACTAAGTATTATCACTAAATTCTGATTAGCACGACCAAAAAAACATTTTACAAAAATGAAATAGCGATTAATGATTAAAAGTTTTTTTATAAGGATTTAAAGCTATAAAGAAATTTACGATTATTGTTAGGCAATCAGAACGAAAAGTATAGCTATTTAGAAGGTTTTTCGAGAACTGTGTGTTAAATGTAAAGTTAAAAAATAAGAATGACGTTTTTAAATGTTTATCGAGACTAGTTAGTCTATTCTAAGAAACTTTATGAAAATCCTTTAACTTTAAGATAAACATTTTTATTCGATAGCTAGCAAAATTTACATGGAGACGTAAAATGGCCAAAAAAGGGATTGTTGCGCTGTCAGCCCTTACCTTCTTCCAGTCACTAAGCCTGCCCGTTGTTGCCGACATGCAGCGATTTGAAACCAACATGACCGAGAGCATCACGGATGTTGGTAAAGAAATTTACGATATTCACATGTTGGTGTTTTGGATTTGTGTTGCTGCGGGCATTCTCGTTTTTCTCTTCATGCTCTACACAATCATAAAATATCGCAAATCCAACGGCCACAAGCCCGCCACCTTCCATGAAAATACCGCCGTTGAAATTACCTGGACAGTCATCCCGCTCGTTATTCTCTTAGGCATGGCTTGGCCTGCGTCTAAAACGTTAATAAAAATTTACGATACATCAGAAGCCGACATGGATATTCTGATCACCGGCTATCAATGGAAGTGGCGCTATGAATACTTAACCAATGATGAAAATGATAATGTCAGCTTCTTCTCTGTTTTAAGTACTCCACAAGATGAAATCAATAATATCGACCCAAAAAATACTAACTATTTGCTTGAGGTTGATAAACCTCTCGTCCTTCCTGTCAATAAAAAGGTTCGTTTCCTGGTCACTGCCAATGATGTTATTC
>CAKMZU010000114.1:4279-4777 GCA_929200485.1 uncultured Gammaproteobacteria bacterium
GGTACCCGCTTTAGCCGTTAAAAAAGATGCCATCCCCGGCTTTGTTAATGAAACGTGGGCAACACCCAAAGAGACCGGCATTTATCGAGGCCAATGCGCAGAGCTTTGCGGTAAAGACCATGGATTTATGCCCATTGTTGTCGACATTCGCTCAGAAGAGGACTTCAATGCTTGGCTGAAAGAAGAGCAAGCCAAGGCAGAAGAAATTAAAGCCTTAACCAGCAAAGTCTTCAGCATGAAAGAACTGTATGACGAAGGTGAAAAAGTTTATCAAAAAGCCTGTTTAGCTTGCCATGGTTCAAACGGTGAAGGCGGCATAGGTAAAGCTATTGCCAAATCAGCTATCGCCATGGGTGACATCAATAAACACATAGATGTCATTGTCAATGGTGTGCCAGGTTCTGCCATGCAGGCGTTTGGAAGTCAGCTAACTGATGTCGAGCTGGCTGCTGTCACTACTTTCCAGCGAAACGCATTTGGCAACAACATGAACGAATC
>CAKMZU010000114.1:4787-8421 GCA_929200485.1 uncultured Gammaproteobacteria bacterium
ATAATTTTAAGCAAGGGCAATAATTAAGGGGTAACAAGGATGGCCGGTCCCGACAAGGGTTTTTCACGGTGGCTACTCGCCACTAACCATAAAGATATAGGTGCACTATATCTTTGGTTCAGTTTTGCCATGTTTCTGATTGGCGGCAGTTTCGCCATGATCATACGAGCTGAATTATTTCAGCCCGGTTTACAATTGGTGGAACCTAACTTTTTTAACCAGATGACCACCATGCACGGTTTGGTGATGGTGTTTGGTGCAATCATGCCTGCGTTTGTCGGCCTTGCAAACTACATGATCCCTATCATGATTGGTGCGCCGGATATGGCATTGCCAAGAATGAATAATTTAAGTTTTTGGATACTACCCTTTGCCTTTGCCATTTTAGTCTCTTCTCTTTTTATGGAGGGCGGTGCGCCAAACTTTGGCTGGACATTCTACGCACCCTTATCCACAACTTACGCTCCACCGTCAGTGACTTTCTTTATTTTTGGCGTTCACTTAATGGGTATTTCATCCATCATGGGTGCGATCAATATTGTGGCAACCATTTTTAATCTACGCGCACCGGGCATGACCTTGATGAAAATGCCACTGTTCGTCTGGACCTGGCTAATCACGGCTTTCCTTCTCATAGCGGTGATGCCTGTGTTGGCAGGGGCCGTAACCATGATGTTAATGGACATTCATTTTGGTACATCGTTCTTTAGTGCGGCCGGTGGCGGAGATCCCGTGCTATTCCAGCATATTTTCTGGTTTTTTGGGCACCCTGAGGTTTACATCATTATCTTGCCAGCCTTTGGTGTCGTATCAGAAATTATCCCAACCTTTTCGCGAAAGCCATTATTTGGCTATGCCTCCATGGTGTACGCGACAGCTGCCATTGCCTTTTTATCCTTTATCGTTTGGGCGCACCACATGTTTACCGTTGGTATGCCATTAGTAGGTGAATTGTATTTTATGTGGGCAACCATGCTGATTGCTGTACCCACGGCAGCAAAAGTCTTTAACTGGATTACGACCATGTTTAAGGGGTCGCTGACTTTTGAGACACCGATGCTTTTCAGTATTGCCTTTGTCTTCTTATTTACTCTAGGTGGGTTAACCGGGTTAATGCTCGCAATAGCCCCTGCCGATATGCAATATCATGACAGCTATTTTGTTGTGGCTCACTTCCATTACACCATGGTTGCTGGTGCGATATTCTCCATTTCAGCGTCCGTTTACTACTGGCTGCCTAAATGGTGTGGGCGCATGTATAACGAAACCATGGGCAAGGTGCATTTCTGGATTGCCTTTCTCGGTTTTAACCTGACTTTCTTTCCTCAGCATTTTTTAGGGTTGGCTGGTATGCCTCGCCGTATCCCTGACTACTCTATTCAGTTTGCAGATTTTAATATGATCTCATCCATTGGTGCATTTATTTATGGATTAGCTCAATTAATATTCCTGTTTAATATTATTCGCACGATTTATTTTGGTGAGAAAACAACAAAAGAACAAACTTGGGAATCCGCAAGAGGCTTGGAATGGACACTGCCTTCGCCATTACCATTCCATACATTTGAGCGACCACCATCCATCAAATAACTGTTTTATAGAGTATCCAATGGACGGAGACAACAAAAATAACAAGATTGTACTCAAGCTAAGTATCACTGCTTTGTTGATGTTTGGCTTTGGGTTTGCCCTTGTTCCTTTGTATGATGTCTTTTGCGAAGTCACAGGCATCAATGGCAAAACCGAAAGCGAAAGCTATCAAGGAAAATCCTTCCAAAAAGATGAGAGTCGTCAAATCAAGGTACAATTTATTGCGCGCAACAATGATGCGATGCCTTGGTTTTTTAATCCAACAGAAAAAACCTTAATGGTTAACCCGGGCGAATCTATATTGACCTACTTTCATGCGAAAAACCCAACGCTTGAAAGAATGGTCGCACAGGCTATACCGAGTGTGTCGCCGGGGCGAGCCGCCAATTATTTCCATAAAACGGCTTGCTTTTGTTTTGAACAACAACCATTAAGCGGATTAGACAGCATCAAAATGCCACTGATCTTTGTCGTTGATCCTGACTTACCTAAAGATATTAAAACCATAACACTCGCTTACACACTCTACGATATTACAGATAAAGCAGCGATAGCACCTGATAACAAAGCCAAAGTATCAATGTCATCAAGAGACAATGACTTTTTAACAAGGAGAGACTAATGGCCCACAAGGAAGACGGGGCAACGCCTCGGTATTATGTTCCCGCCCGCAGTAGCATGGCGATTTTTTCCGCCACAGCACTGGCTATGATTGCTTTAGGCGCAGCCTCAGGCATGAACAGTATGCGTGCGGCTAATGCATCCGGTGGTGATTGGCTTTTGCTTTATGCTGGATTGATCGCCTTGGCTATTACGCTTGCTTGCTGGTTTTCTCTTACCATCAGAGAAAACCTGAAAGGCATGAATTCCGAACAATTAAAAGTTTCCTATCGTATCGGCATGCAGTGGTTTATTTTCTCTGAGGTCATGTTCTTTGCTGCTTTTTTTGGTGTGCTATTTTATGTGCGCACCCTTGCGGGCCCTTGGCTTTCAGGCGATGGTGCTGGCGTGATGAATACATTGCTTTGGCCAGGCTTTGATTATGCATGGCCGCTGATGGACACACCACAGGATGCGATTGGCGGCGTAAAAGAACAGGCAAAAGCAGGATTTTTAGCAAACAATGGTGAGCATACAGGGCCTGCAAGAAATATGTCCTTCCCTGGGTGGGAAAATTTATTGCATTGGTTGCCA
Source organism: uncultured Gammaproteobacteria bacterium (assembly GCA_929200485.1). Classification (GTDB taxonomy): domain Bacteria; phylum Pseudomonadota; class Gammaproteobacteria; order Pseudomonadales; family DT-91; genus CAKMZU01. Next base: position 7,572 of record CAKMZU010000114.1, read on the forward strand.
TTTTGGAACACAACGCTTCTGGTGCTTTCGTCTATTTGGCTTGAATTTGCCCACCACTCCCTTAAAAAGGGCAATCGGAAAGGTTTCAACTTCTGGTTAGCATTAACCTTAATCTTTGGGTTTGTGTTTGTTTATTTGCAGTATCTTGAGTATCACGAAGCTTATGTTGACTATGGATTGTATTTGAACTCAGGTATTTATGGCGCAACTTTCTTCATGCTGACAGGCTTTCATGGTTTCCACGTGATTATGGGTGCAGGCATTCTAACCGTTCAGTTTTTCCGTAGCATCATGAAAAAACATTTTACTAAAGAAGACCACTTCGGTTTTGAAGCGGCTTCCTGGTATTGGCACTTTGTTGATGTGGTATGGATCTTCTTAGTGGCTGTTGTCTATGTTTACTGATGTCGCCTGATTTGGCGCAATATGAAATCTATCCCACGGGGCATGCGAGCCTATCTGCCCTGTGGCGATACCGTAACCAACCAAGAGAAGTAGACTTACAGCAAGTGCAACCCGAATACTTAAGGCATAAAAGGTTTTTAGTCCTTCACCTTTTTCTTGGTATAAAACAAACAAACTGGAAAACAAGCTGATCACTAATAATAAAAAATTTATCAGGATGGTTAATTGAAGCCAATGCAAATCCCTGCCTCCTCTTCACAAATGAATGGTAAACAACCTTACAATAAATACTTTAAAAAAATTTTTAGTATTTTAATAGTACTGTTAATCATTATTTGTTTGCGTGCAGGCGTTTGGCAACTCGATCGCGCTGAATATAAAAAGCAACAGGCTGTGCTTTTTGAGCATTCTCAACAAGATAATTATGTCGATTTCATTAACGCTT
>CAKMZU010000114.1:8431-9926 GCA_929200485.1 uncultured Gammaproteobacteria bacterium
CTTCTGCTAACAACGCACTTGTTAACTATAAGAAAGTACAAATTGAAGAAGTAATAGATAAAAAAGTCTGGCACATAGATAACCAAATAAACGATAAAAAAGTAGGAGTTAAACAGCTGCAGTTTATTTTTCTCCCCGAAAACAAAGAAAATGTCTTTATTGTTTTGCATTGGCAAGAAAAGCTCTATGACAAGGAGAATATTTTTTTTCCGCTTACAGGTCAGGTTAAGATTGAAGGATTTGTAAAAAAAATCGACACTAACCCCTACTTGAATACGGAAGGCTTTGATAATTCAATAACAGCTCTCCCTGCGTTAGATAAAAAGTTATTATCGATAATATCAGACAAACCTGTTAATCCTTATATAATCTATGCTCACCGGATCAATGGCAAAGCCATTAGCACTAATCAAATGGCACCGAGTTTCAACCCCGAAAAACACTTGGGCTACGCCTTACAATGGTTTATTTTTGCTTTGATGCTTTTCGGATACAGTATTTTTTTAGTTTACCAATCCACAAAGAAACATTAAGAGAAGAAGAAAAACTAATGACTTCGCAAAAGAAAAATATCATTCCTCTAGTCATTATTATAGGTTTACCACTACTTTTGATGGGGTTATCCTATAGTTTAATTTATCTTTATAAAAATCAAGCGTTAGATATTCCTGAATTGGTTGGCACTCAAACCGTCGGTCAGCTAATTGCGCCCCCATTAAAAATAGAGAAACTCAGCTTACTCAACAAACAACAACATCCCTTTACGAATGCCAACAAAACTGCCCCCTGGACCCTTCTGGTATTACCAACCTCTGAAAAAAATCTCGTCCAAAGCCGTCAAATGCATATTGCACTCGGAAAACACACACACAAACTTAACCGTGTATTTATTGCTCACGACAATTTGAGTGAATCTCAGCAACAAGCGCTGAAATCGGATCACCCTAAATTACGACTGGCTTTTAGTCAAAACTCCGACCTATTATTGAGCCAAAATGATTACCTACTCATTGACCCTAGAGGTTGGGTCATGATGTCTTATGCCAAAGGCACGGATGAAAAAGCCATGATGGATGATTTAAAGCATCTATTTAAATACGCACAATAATAAGAAAATCTCAAATAGTTATGTTAATTCAACGCCTAAGCATTGCCGCCACCGTAGTTACTCTTGGTTTGATTGTTTTGGGTGCCTTTGTAAGGCTTTCAGATGCGGGACTCGGCTGCCCCGATTGGCCAACCTGCTACGGTCATGTTTTGTGGCCTCAAGATTCGGCCGAAATTACAGCAGCTAATCAAGATTTTGCTAAAACACCGGTTGAAATGAATAAAACCTGGCCTGAACAAGTTCATCGTTTACTGGCTTCGAGTTTAGGTGTGTTTTCTTTAATTTTGTTTGGGCTTGCATTGAGAGCGCACAGAAAGAGAAATAAAAATATTCCTCAACCCTCTGCCCCAAATGGCCAGGTGAATGACAAATCCACCCATTCTGAGC
>CAKMZU010000115.1:0-5137 GCA_929200485.1 uncultured Gammaproteobacteria bacterium
ATGCAATTCTAGGCGAATCTATCAGGCGATCATCAAAGCGTTTAAATGTCGTATTCAAAAGTTCTAAACCAAAAAAAAGCATCCAAAGGATGCTTTATACAGAAAGAGAAAATGCCTTGCAAATTACAAGAGCCTACACACAACTCTCAAGTAAGGTATTGGCTTCTTCCTTTTGTTCACCTTCGCCTTCTTCGATGACTTCTTTGAGCATGTCTTTCGCACCGTCAAAATCACCCATATCAATATAAGCACGAGCTAAATCGAGCTTAGTGCCAACTTCATCCGTGGTGGCAATGAAATCAAGGTCAGAATCATTGATATCAATATCCAAATCCGAATCAGTCGCTTCATCAAAGCTCGATTCGTTAGCATCAGTGAACGCATTTTCCGTCAATTTAGCTAACGCATCGATAGACTCATCCAATGATTCATCAGCCAAATCCTCAACTTGCGTATCTGAGTCAATCAATGAATCTTCAATATCAAGAGAGTCCAGAGTGTCAAGCACGTCAAATTCAACAACATCAACCGCTGACTCTTCAAGTTCATTGGCTACCTGAGGCTCACTGTCTATCTCAAGATCATCTAGCTCAAGCATTTCAAACGCATCTGAGTCAGTTGAATCAACTATTTCAGCTGAATCTTCAACGATATCAAGAGCCGAATCCATGTCTGAAGCGTCATCATCTAATTGATCTAGATCAAACGCTGTTGTTTCTTCGCCCTGAGCATCACCTAAAAGGTCTTCATCAAATGCTAATGTGTTAGATTCTTCTACTTCTTCAACACTCTCTTCTTGGGATTCTTCATTTGATTCAAAACTATCGAATGAGAAATCTTCATCAGCCGATACAGTCGCTTCGTCTAAATCCAATGTGTCTTCTGCTGACGTTTCAATCAGGGCATCTTCAACATCACTTAACCAGTCAGCATGCTCTGATGAGCTTAAAATATCTTTTGCATGCGTAACAACAGGCGCTAAACCTTGAGTGATGGCTGTTTTATACTGCTCGGTAAAGCCGTCTTGATTACCAGATTCAAGATAGATATTTAGCAATTTATTGCGAAGAGGAACAGTATCGTCATTAGCACCAATGGCATTTTCGAGTATAGAAACAGCCTGATCATAACGACCATAAGCAATATAAATATCTGCCTCGCTTAGTGCATCATCGGTTTCTAAAATCACAGGCTCTGATGCTTCTTCTTCCTGAACTTCCTCAGTTAATTCAGGCTCTGGATTGTCTTGCGCCTCCTCAATAACTTCTTCTTGAACGTGTGCCGCGTCTTCAGATTCATCAAAATCGTTAAATTCGAAGTTAGTGGCTTCCTCCATCGCTTCACGTTCTTTTTTATTGCGACGCTGAATAGCAAAAGCTGCTGCAAGCGATGCGATAAACAACCCAAATAAGCCTAGATGAATAGGGCTAAATTCTTTGAACTTTTCCATTAACGATGATTGATTAGAAGCAACAGATTGAACCTCTGGTGTTTCTTCCAATGTTTCAGAAACAGCTTCAGGTGCAGATTCTGCTAGCGGCTCTGGTTGCTCTTCCGTGACTGCTTCTGCAGCATTGATATCATCAGATAACGAACTATCGGCTATTTCTGTCTCGACCGGTGTCGGTAACACTTCCTCAACAGTAGCTTCTATCATTTCTTCCGTTGCGACACTGGAGTCAGCTTCATTGATGTTTAGTGTTTCAGTGTCAATTGGCTCAACAACTGCTGCTGCTGTCTCTTCAACGATAGCAACGTCATTCAACGACGGCGCAGTTTCAGTATTTAGTTGCCCTAACTGCGCTTGCAAATTAGCCAATTCAGCATCTTTCAGCTCAATCAAACGCTCAAGTTGATTAATTTGGTCCGTTAATGATGTGACTTTATCGCTTAATTCAGCATTCTCCATTTCGGACGCAGCCAAACTATCGGCGTTAGCACCCCCATTAGCACTTCCACCTTCACCTGCTGAAGGGGTTAGGCTGTCATTCTCTCCGGCAGAAGTCAGACTCAAATGCCCTTCAGGCAGAGCATCCTGTGATTGATATTCTTCTGATGTGGCTGTGCCATCTAACTGCGCACCACGCCAAACTTTATTTTGGTTAGAAACAATTTGCGCTGCCTGGTCTGCAGCATAGGCATTGATCTCCTGGGACGTTGGGATTCGGAGAATCGAACCTGCTCTGATTCGATTAATATTGCCATCCGGAAAAGCATCGGGATTGATTTTTTGCAAAGCCAGCATGGTCTTATTTATAGAGTAGCTATTGTCAGGCCTGACATTTTTCGCAATTTCAAACAATGTATCATTGTTTTGTATTCGATAACTCCCATCAGGTGCAACGTTAGGATTTTCTGCACTTTCAGGCGACTCTTGATTATAAGAAAAGGTCTGGACAGTCTGGGTTGACTGGTAGGTATCATCACTACTTGAAGATGCAGGGCTAACAGCTTGAGAAGGCGATGTTTTAACCGAGCCGCTAATGACAGGGGTAGCACTTTGATTATAAACAGGGAGATCAACCAATGCCGTATAAGAGCGGACGACTTTACCTGTGGGCCAGCGAACTTCGATCAAAAAGTCTAAAAATGGCTCTTTAACGCTTTTTTTCGTAAAGACATTGATTGTCGCATTACCATCACCATCTAAGGTCACATTAAAGCGAAGGTTTGTAAGAAAATAGGTGCGGTCAACACCTGCCATATCAAAGGTTTTCTGATCGGCTAATCGCACTTTGATCTGGTCAGGATCTAAACTTTCAACGTTAGTGACCTTAATCTCTGCATCCAGCGGTTCATGCAATGCTGATCGCATGGCCATCTCACCCAAGCCCAGCGCCGCAACAGTGGCACTATTTAATGCAGCAGCACCACCAATAACTATTCCCGCGACTTTTCGATACATACACCCTACCTTTATTATTCTAAGCAAAACCCTGAAGGAAATCCTTTTTGCTTATCTTATTGGTTTTTTAACCTTTATTTTCCCGCAAGAAATATTTCCAGGAAGATATTTAAGGATTTGATCTTATTATTATCATTTGATCACTTTCTATGCAGTGATCGTATCGCTGTTTCTTTACATTAACGCCATAAATATTCATAAATGATCTTAAAGAGTTAAAAAACAGCGACGTCTGATTGTAAGGGACTGGGAATTTAAGATAAAGCCGGATTCAGCAAGATTTCTGATACAGGCATCAAAGTTTGATTGACAAGCCACTGGTATCTATCAAAAGTTAGCCAAAAATCCATTCGGTTCTCATCAAAGGGTTGGGTTTTAACTCGAGCAAGAATGATATCTTCATCAATCTCTGACAGGCTTAATTGGGAATAAGCGCGATCATTTTGCTGATAATGTACATTTAATGACTGCCAAGCCGCTTCAAAAGTCTCAATATTGACCGTTTGAGAAAAAATCGCATTGACGAGTAACGTTTGCCCATGAAAGACCGGTAACTGCACCGCCTCAACACTCACCTCCTCACAATCAAACCCTGTACCAAACGCTTCATTTAGTACGGTCATTTGATCTTGCCCCATGGAATCCGCCAAGGGGTACAGATTAAAGGGCAGCTGATGAGGGAAAATATCCTCTTCAACCGGCTGTGCATTTAGCAATCGTGCGGTTTGTTTAGCAAGGGTCTCAACGCCTGTCTGGCCTAGCCAGTCCGCTGAGTAAAGTACTTTACAATCCAGAGCTTCAAGCTGTTGATCGCCAAAAACCTGTTTTAATGCAGACACTTCAGGTTCATGAACACCAACCACAGGAGACTCATTAACCCCGCCCTCATAAAGAGAAGGTGACAAAGGCTTCAGCATTGATGCAAGCCCTACCAGTTGGCAGTCGAGCCGCTTGAGTATCTCAGCATAGGCATCAACCACCCAATGCGACTCTAACACCACCATCAAATCCAATGAATCAAGGTCAAATGATTCAATATAAGTAAAACCTTTAGGTCGCCCTTTTACCATGACGGTATCGCCCTGGTCTTGACTGGCTGTTATTAATTGAATGTCTTCATCTTTGATAGCACTTTGCTCAAATGCTTTGATGTAGGCATCCAGTAACAAGCCAGGCTTAGCTAAAATACCGATGGTTTTGCTCATTATTTCCTCGATTATTCCTAGATTCTGACACCAAAGATTTTGATGGCGAAAATATTAATCCGTAAGAATGTCCAACATACGTCGTAACGGCTCAGCAGCGCCCCACAATAGCTGGTCACCCACTGTGAATGCATTAAGATATTCACCACCTAACTGCATTTTTCGGAGCCGTCCCACAGGAACAGTTAAACTACCCGTCACAGCCGTTGGCGTTAATTCTTTTAACGTCAGATCTCTATCATTTGGCACGACTTTCGCCCAAGGGTTACTCTCACTAATGATGGATTCTATATCACTCAGTGGTACATCTTTTTTCAGCTTGATAGTTAGCGCTTGCGAATGGCAACGCATGGCACCAATTCTGACGCAAGTCCCATCAATAGGCACTGGCGTTTGATTACCCAAAATTTTATTGGTTTCAACCTGACCTTTCCATTCTTCGCGACTCTGGCCGTTGTCCATCATTCTATCAATAAATGGCAACACACTCCCTGCCAATGGATGACCAAAAGCACTGGTCGGGAAGCTGTCAGCCCGTAAAAGCCCTGCAACCTTATCATCAATTGAAAGAATGGATGAGCGTTCGTCAGCGAGTTCCTGGTTAACCGTCTCTTTAATCACACCCATTTGTGCGATTAACTCACGCATATTTTTAGCGCCAGCACCACTTGCAGCCTGATAAGTCATGGCGGTAATCCATTCCACCAGATCTGCCTTAAACAGGCCGCCAATCGCCATAAGCATGAGACTTACGGTGCAATTACCCCCAACAAAATTCTTGACGCCATTATTCAGTGATTGCTGAATCAGATCGCCATTAATAGGATCAAGCACAATCACGGCATCGTCGTTCATTCGCAGAGCAGATGCTGCATCAATCCAATAACCATCAAAGCCTGCTTCACGAAGTTTAGGGTAAACCGCGTTGGTATAATCCCCCCCTTGGCAAGAGACAATGGCATCAAAGCTTTTTAGCGCTTCAATATCATAAGCATCCAGAAGTTTTGAAGAACCCTGCCCCATGTCC
>CAKMZU010000115.1:5147-9891 GCA_929200485.1 uncultured Gammaproteobacteria bacterium
CATGTCCGGCGCTTCACCACCCACATTGGATGTAGTAAAAAAGCTTGCATCAATACGATCAAAGTTTTTCTCTTCTCGCATACGCGACATCAGCACAGACCCTACCATGCCTCGCCAACCAACAAATCCGACCTTCATCATCTTACTTCTCCAACACAACGGTTAATGCACCAAGCACAGCATCACCCATCTGAGAGGTATTAACCAGCGTATTCCCTTCAGCAAAAATATCGCCTGTACGCAGCCCTTGATCCAACACATCACTCACTGCCTGCTCAATTTTTTCAGCCACAGCAGCTTGATTAAAGTTATAACGCAACATCATGGCAACAGATAAAATAGTCGCTAACGGATTGGCTTTGTTTTCACCCGCAATATCAGGAGCCGAACCATGGCAAGGCTCGTACATGCCCTGCCCTTTATCGTTTAATGATGCAGAAGGCAGCATGCCGATTGAACCGGTTAACATCGCTGCAGCATCTGATAAAATATCGCCAAACATATTACCGGTAACCACAACATCAAACTGCTTAGGCGCACGAACAAGCTGCATGGCGGCGTTATCAACATACATATGCGATAACTCAACATCAGGATATTCTTTTGCGACCTCTTCAAAAATTTCACGCCATAAGACTGTGACTTCAAGAACATTGGCCTTATCCACAGAGCAGAGTTTTTTATCGCGTTTTTGCGCCATATCAAACGCCACATGTGCAATACGGCGAATTTCAGGTTCGGTATAACGGTAAGTATTAAAACCTTCACGGACACCATCGCTATTGACTTCAACACCGCGAGGCTGACCAAAATAGATACCGCCGGTTAATTCACGAACAATCATGATATCCAAACCCGAAACCACTTCTGGCTTCAAGGTCGATGCATCTGCCAATTGCGGGTAAAGCATGGCGGGTCTTAAGTTAGCAAAAAGCGACAGGTTTTTACGAATACCCAACAAGCCTTTTTCAGGGCGCAATGCCATGTCTAGCTTATCCCACTGCGGGCCACCAACGGCTCCTAATAAAATCGCCTTGGCATTTTTTGCTTTTTCAAGTGTTTCATCAGGTAATGGGTGGCCAGTTGCATCAATCGCAGCACCACCAACCAGGGCCTCATCAAAGCTCAACCCTAGTGAAAAATGGTCATTCACATAGTTGAGCACACGTGTTGCCTGCGCCATAATCTCAGGCCCAATACCATCACCGGGTAAAATCAGTACATTCTCAGACATAATATTCTCTCGTAAATTGACGGTAATTAGGCGTGAACGCCTGCCATCCAGGGTTTTTCTTTGCGATAGTTCTTTTCAAAGGCACGAATAGCATCCGCATCTTCAAGCGTCAAACCAATATCATCCAAACCATTGACTAAACAATGCTTACGGAACGAATCCACATCAAAAGCTATCGACCCGCCATCTGGCGTCGAGATAGTTTGATTCGATAAATCGACAGTAAGGGAATATCCCTCTTGCGCTTCACAGGCCTTAAAGAGCTGATCAACGGTATCTTCACCTAAAATAATAGGTAAGATGCCATTTTTAAAGCAGTTATTGAAAAATATATCGGCAAAGGATGGTGCGATAATCACACGAAAACCATAATCCAAAAGCGCCCATGGGGCATGCTCACGACTTGAACCACAACCAAAATTGGTTCTGGCCAATAATACCTGCGCACCTTGGTATCGCGGCTGATTTAAGACAAAATCTTTATTAATGGGGCGCTTGCTGTTATCGCTATCCGGCTGACCCTCATCAAGGTAGCGCAATTCATCAAACAAATTCACCCCAAAGCCGGATCGTTTAACCGATTTCAGAAACTGCTTGGGGATGATCATGTCCGTGTCAACATTGGCACGATCCATCGGAGCAACAAGGCCTTTCAAGGTTTCAAATTTTTGCATTGTTATCCCCTTACGCCACATCTCTAACATCAACAAAATGACCAGCAATAGCCGCAGCTGCCGCCATAGCGGGACTAACCAGGTGCGTACGTCCACCAAACCCCTGACGCCCTTCAAAGTTACGGTTAGAGGTTGACGCACAATGCTCCCCTTGTCCTAACTTATCTGCGTTCATGGCAAGGCACATTGAACAACCCGGCTCTCGCCACTGAAGACCAGCCGCTTCAAAAATCTTATCCAACCCTTCGGCTTCAGCTTGTTTTTGCACAAGACCTGAGCCCGGAACAACAATGGCTTCAATAATATTTCCGGCAACATGCTTACCTTTAACCACATCGGCGGCTTCTCTTAAGTCTTCAATTCGGCTATTGGTACAAGAGCCAATAAAAACGCGATCTAACTGAATATCCTTGATTGCCTGATGGGCTTTTAGGCCCATATATTCCAGCGCACGCTCAATATTACCGCGTTCGATTTCATCTTTGGCATCTTCGGGCCCCGGCACATTGTCATCAATGGATAACACCATTTCAGGGGATGTTCCCCAAGTCACTTGCGGCTTAATCTCTGAGCCGTTTAACTCAACGACCGCGTCAAAATGTGCCCCTTCATCTGATACAAGGCCAGACCAATCCGCTACAGCCTGCTCCCATAGCTCGCCTTTTGGCGTAAACGGCCTGCCTTTAACATAATCAAGAGTGGTTTGATCAACCGCAATAAGGCCAGCTCTTGCGCCCGCTTCGATGGCCATATTACACACCGTCATTCGACCTTCCATCGTGAGGCTTTCAATAACGTCACCCGCGAATTCAATGGCGTAACCCGTACCGCCCGCCGTACCAATTTTGCCGATAATAGCCAACACAACATCTTTAGCGGTAACCCCTGGTTGCAACTTTCCATCAACACGTACCAGCATGTTTTTCATTTTTTTCTGGATCAAACACTGCGTTGCCAACACATGTTCAACTTCTGATGTACCGATACCGTGGGCTAGCGCACCCAACGCACCATGCGTTGAGGTATGAGAGTCACCACAAACAATGGTCATGCCCGGTAATGTTGCCCCCTGTTCAGGGCCAACCACATGAACAATCCCCTGACGCTCGTCATTTATGGGAAAGACCGGAATATGGAATTCATCACAATTATCAGCAAGCGTTTGTACCTGTTTTTTAGAGACAGGATCAACAATGCCTTCAATGCCCTTTTCTCGCTCGGCTGTGGTTGTCGGCACATTATGGTCTGGTGTTGCCAGATTACCTTCAATGCGCCATGGTTTTCTTCCAGCCAGCTTAAGCCCTTCAAAGGCCTGCGGGGAAGTCACCTCATGAATCAACTGTTTATCAATGTAAATTAATGCTGTCCCATCATCACGCTGTTTAACCACGTGACGATCCCACAACTTATCGTATAAGGTCTTTGGCATTTGCTCACCCTCTTTTATTCAGTGATTGATTGTTTTCACTGACATTTACTTCACGAATCGCATTTTATGACTTACCATAAAATAAAACAAATTCATTATTTTCATACAAACTATAACCATACGGAATAGTCTAAAGCTCCACCACAGGTAATAAAGTATGGACAAAGCATCACTGGAAACCTTCATCGCCATTTGCGAGACCGGCTCTTTTTCAAAAGCTGCCGACCGGCTTTTTGTTACTCAACCAGCTATATCCAAGCGCCTAAGTAGCCTTGAAACACAAATGAACTGCCAACTTATTGATCGCATCGGCAAAAAGGCCTCCGCCACCGCATCAGGAGAAATCCTCTACCAACACGCAAAAAAATTACTGCTATCCATGACAGAATGCAAGACTGCCATCAACAACCTCAATAAAGAAGTGCAAGGGCCGTTAAATCTAGGTATTAGCCATCACATCGGCCTTCACAGACTACCCTTAACACTTAAAACATTCGCCAACACATACCCTAAGGTGAAACTAAACCTTGCATTTATTGAATCACCTGAGGCATACAAAAAAATCCACCAGGGCGAGCTTGAAATAGCCATGGCGACATTAGGCCACCCAGACTTTGACAACAAAGACGAGCAAATACTCTCAAAAATTATCTGGAAAGACCCATTATGCTTCGCAGTATCGAGTCAACACCCCTTAGCCGCGAAAAATAACAGTGAAACACTTAACATTTCTGACCTATTAAACACCACCGCACTCATTCCAAAAGCTGACAATGCCACATGGCATATCATCCAAAAAGCCTTTGGTGATCGCACCCCTACTCACAGCATTGAAGCCAACTCGCTTGAAAGCATTCGAATGATGACAACTATAGGGCTTGGCTTTTCGGTATTACCCCGAAGCATGCTCAATGCACAGCTAAGAGGCCTTGCATTAAACCAACCTAACCCTGAGCGTTTTTTAGGGCTTTTGCACCACAAATCCAGAACTCTCTCAAACCCTGCACGGGCATTTTTACAGGTTTTAAAAAACTGCAACCCATAACGCACAATAAGCTAGTGACAGCTCCCACTTTAATCAGTTATATAAGTATTTAAGGTTGCATTGTTATAGCCTTTTAAGCATCATAAGCCTGTTCTAGTTTTTCGTTTAAAAATAATAAGAACAAAACTAATAAAAATAATAAGAAGTAGCGGAAACTTTTATTGTGTTGAAATTTAAGCCAGCAGCTGCAGCAGCCACTCTGCTCTCGGTGTTCCATCTCCAAGGACAAGCCGCCTCGTTTGAGTATGATAACTTCACTATCGACTGGGATACTTCTATCACAGCCGGTGCACAAATACGTATTGAAGAGCGTAACCCAGCAATTTCTGTTGGTGGCAAAGGGGAAAAGATTGTAGGTACAC
>CAKMZU010000116.1:0-9557 GCA_929200485.1 uncultured Gammaproteobacteria bacterium
AAAGATGGAATTGATTGCATCAACGAAGTCAGTGATACTCTAAATAAGCATCATGCCAAGGCAACATTTTTTCTCGCAGGCGATCATTTAGATAATGTACCGCCAGAAAAACTGAGAAGCCTAATTGATAATAATCATGAGTTAGCTAACCACAACTGGCAAGATAGAAATTACCATAAAGATTCATTAATGGATTTTTTTCAAGGCATAAAGGCAACCGATAAACGAATCAAGAAAATGTCAGGTAACCCTTCAGCCATGTTTTACCGTGCTCCCTGCGGGAAGATTAATGAGGAGCAATTAGCCTGGCTTGATAATAACAATAAAATTCATGTCTTAGGCGATGTATTTGCTTGGGATACAGCTATTCCGGATTCCAATTGGATTGCCGATTATATAACCCGACAGTCGAAGCCGGGTTCAATTATCATAATTCATATGCCAGAAAGAGGCTTTAGAGAATGGAATCTTGACGCTATTGATAAGATGCTAGGTAAACTAAAACAAAAAGGTTACGAGATAGGCACCCTTTCAACACTATTTGAAAAAGAAAAAACGTATTTACGTGCTCAACTAAATCACCAAACAGGTAATACAGGCAAGATAGTAGCTGTTGGTGCACTTTCACTTGCCGCAGCTTTTACCCTTGGCATGGGATTGTTACGACACTAAAAAGTTCTGTAACACCCAGTGAATATCATTCTTACAATAATGCAGTTTTCATATTTTTAGCAATCGTCGATGCGACAACAATGGCGCGATCAGAATACGGGCCACGATATTCATTTTTTGCTGTTTCAATGAATAACGATAACCAACGCTCAAAAGCCTCATCAGTAAAGGGCATTTGCGAATGAACGGCTCTATGAATATTCATGGTATGTCGCTTGTAGGTTTTATCGCCTAATAAAAGCTTTTTCCAATAACTGACGATAGTTGCTTTATGTTCCTGAATATCAATTCCAGCGCCTTCAATAAATATTGGGCGTAATATCGTGTCTTTAAGCACTTTGATATAAAAAGCATCAATAAATAAACGGATATGTTCTTCGCTGTCAAGATCCATAAAGAGACCTATAAAATGTGATTCACTTGGCTTTATTGTCAGGGCATTCTATCATTGACACTAAACGAAACCTACTTGTTGTTTATGGCAAATTATATTCTGTTTTTATCTATTATCGGCTGGCTGCTAATTTTCATTGCCTGCAGGAGCTATCGCTATAAGTCTTTGGTTATCCTTCAATTTATTGTTGGCTGGTGGATTATTGAACTAGCTTTTTTTCAAATGCTATTAAATATAGCTATCATGCTGATGGCAATTGGCGATCTCGGTCACTGGACCTTCAATACGATTTTAGGTTTTGCTCTGTCAGCCTATAACGCTTTTCAATGCTGGGTTATTCATGTCGAATCCACAGAATCTAAAGCAATATTTGATGAGGGTTTAACTGACGTTGTCGCCATGCATAATGGCGATCATTTGACATCAAACCGCTTAACACTAGCTTATCAGGGTATATCTCAGCACCAATGGCTCAAGCCATTTTCTTTCCATGCAGATTACTCCAAAGTTCATAAAAATATCGCTTATGGTGAAAATGAAAAGCAGCGGTTAACCATTTTTGAACCTGCTGAACCTTGCGATACTCCCATGCCCATTATGCTTCAAATTCATGGCGGTGGCTGGAAGCTGGGGTACAGTGATAAACAAGCCCTGCCTTTAAGAGATAAATTAACCCAAGCCGGCTGGCTCTTTATTTCACTTGAATACCGTTTAAGCCCCAACGCCAAGTTTCCAGATCACTTAACCGACTGTAAACAAGCATTATTCTGGATAAAACAAAATATTGAAGACTATGGTGGCGATCCTGACTTTATTATGGCAACTGGCGGGTCAGCTGGTGGCCATTTAGCCAGCCTTTTAGCACTAACGCATGAAAAAGAAAAAGATCTGCTGCAACCGGGTTTTAGTGGAGAGATTTTACCAGACATTAAAGGCTGCGTGCCACTTTACGGTGTTTATGACTTTACCAATGAAAACGGTCTGCGTGATCAAGTGCCTATTCAACCTTATCTTGAAAAAATCGTCATGCAAACTCCGCCCGATGATCCATTATGGCAGCTTGCCTCGCCTATAAAGCAGCTCCATAATCACAGGCCGCCCTTTATGGTGATCCATGGCGCATTAGACACCTTGGCGTTTGTAGAAGAAGCGAGAGCTTTTGTACAAAAAGCTAAAACCTGCGAAACACCTTGTTATTATTTTGAATTGCCTCAAGCGCAACATGCCTTTGATTTATGTTATAGCCCTCATGCTATTAACACAGTTCAAGCGGTACATTACTTTTGTGAGCATATCTATACCCAATATATTCGAGATCAAATAACCGACTAGGCAAGTTTATGGAAATAGCCTCAAAGCAAGCAGGATATTATCCATTAATGAGCATTATGTTCATTAATAGTTTTATAGACTTAGGCCATAAAATTACGCTGCAAAATGCCATCTTCAAAGTCTATGATGGCCCACTCCAAATCGCATTAACGGCCATTATCAATGGACTGATTCTTTTACCCTTTATTCTCTTCTATCGATCATCCGGTTTAGTATCAGATAAATATCCCAAGGCACTCATTATTCGATGGGCATCTGTCTCAGCGTTAGTGATTTCTATGTTTATTTTATTAAGCTATTTTCTGGGATTGTTTTGGTTTTCCTATTTCCTTACTTTTATTCTCGCTATACAAAGCGCTTATGTAGGACCCGCCAAATATGGATTGATTAAAGAGCTAGTTAATAATAGCTCCCTAACTTCAGCCAATGCCTTGGCGCAAGCGCTGGTAACAACCGGTATTCTTTTAGGCACTTTTGTATTTACCTTAGGCTTTGAGACGCTCTATCAAAAAGCCCATCAAGAGAGTTTAAATGGCCTACTTTATAACTTAACACCCCTAGGGATTGCTATAGTTGCCATGAGCCTTTTTGAGTGCTTTTTCGCTTGGCGAATACCTAATACCAACCAATCTATGGAGCCTTTTATTGAAAAGAAACACCAACAAGGCCTAAAACCCATTACAAATGATACATTGCTTTGGCCTGTTGCCATCGGTTTAACGGTTTTTTGGTCTGTTGGGCAAATGCTGCTAGCAACATACCCGAGTTTTGCTGAAGATGTATTGCGTATAGAAAATACGATCGTTATTCAAAGCTTAATGCTGATGCTGGGGATTGGCATTATGGCGGGGTCTTTTATCTCACGTTTTATCACCGGTAATTGTATAAGCTTGGCATTTGTACCTATTTCAGGCCTATTTATCATTCTTGCATTGACTCTTTTACCCGTCACAACCCATCTACCCACTGTGTTTATTTTATTTTTTATGATTGGTTTCATGGGGGGTGTTTTTATTGTCCCACTTAATACCGTGTTTCAATTTTGTACACCAGAAACAGAATTAGGTAATAACCTGGCTGGTTTAAACTTAATTAAAAATATTGGCATGATTTCATGCCTAGGGCTTACGGTTGCCAGTGCATTTTTTGATGTTCCAGCCAACCACTTGCTCTATATTATTCTTTTCATTTCGTTAGCCGGTATTGGCTATCTATTTTGGCGTGTTCCCTACAGCTTTTCAGCATTCAAAGGCTTTAAGCATACCCTTGGAAAAAAAATTATTGTCACAGGTTTTGATGAAGTTGATGGCGCTCAGCTAAATAACCTGAGATTTGATAACAATGACAGCCAGGTTAAAGCTATCCTTCAGTTTATCTATCCACGGAAAGTTGAAGATGGCTACTTACAAGGTGGTATAAATGGCCAAAAAAAACCATCGACTCAAGAAAGTGAAATGGATATTGACGTGCAAATTTTAGATAAATCCATTCACATTGATTTTAAAGCCAAGTAACCAGTAATAGCAGCTCAGGTGGTTAAACGCGCCGAGTTTGTCTTCGAGCAATGAGTATACACCGTAAAAAGTGCAGGCAGTAAAAAAAAGCTAACAACAATCAAAAAGGCAATGGCCATTGATAACAATATACCTATAGATGCTGCGCCATTATGCGAACTAAAAGCCAAAGAGAAAAAAGTGCCTATGGTTGTCAACGCGCTGATTAATACCGCTCGATGGGTACTGCTTCCTGATGTTTGCGCTTGATCAGTATTCGCTCCAAGCTTCATTTGATGGAGAATATGCAGCCCTGTATCAACACCCAGCCCGAATATTAATGGCACAACCAAGATATTTGCCATATTTAAACTGAATCCCGTCCAATAAATAAGATTAAAGATAAAAACGGTGGTCATTGCTAACGGCACAAAAACCATTAGAGGGAAAAGCAGCGAACGATAGCAAACCACCAATAACAGGAATATGATAAGGACAGCTAAAGTAATAGCCTCAATAAAGGCATCTTGGACTGTATTCCCTACTCCCCATTCGACAATTGCGCGCCCAGCAAGATTTGGCGAAACTAAACTGACTTCTGAAATAAACGCTTCCAGCGCTTCGTGGTCAGTCACATCAATGTCAGGAACGACTTGTATCAACTTTTTCCCACCTTCACTGATTAATCGAGATTTCAGCGCAGCTGGCAGACTTTCGAGGGTTGCTGGTGGTGTGAGCAATCGTTTTGTTAGATTCTGAAAGTCTTGCGCTAATCCAAGGCTCGCAGCTAGATTCAATTGATTAACTGATGATGCGTTAAGTTCAAACTGATCAATTGCCAGTATCAATTGATGAAATACTTCCTGCTCTTCATCAAAGAAATCAGGTGATTTTTTTGCTAAAACTGACTTGAATGAATCTAACTTGATTTGTAATTGCTCTTTATCTAGTGCCTGAGGATTAGCCACTGAAATTTGTGAGATTTCATCCCCCAATGGTTTCATCATTGGTTGTTTGAGCGATTGAAATTTAGGCAAGTATTCTTCAACGATTTTTACTGATTTAACCGATTCTATCTGCTTGAGTTGATTAACTAGTTGCGCTTGATCTATTGATTCGTCCACTAAAATAGCGAGAGCATAGTCAGAAGAAAAGCCTTGATGATGAAGTTCACTAAGCACAGTCATCGCCTCACTGTTCGTATCCTGCATCGCTAGTACACTAAAATCAAACGTGGTTTTTGTCGCATAATAGCCACCTGAAATCAGAAAAATCAGCGAAGCAAGACAAATAATTAAAGCGGTTTGGACGGAATAAGTCGGGTTGCCACCTTTCAAGCGTAAAGGCTTAAGTGGTTTCCTTTTTGAAAATAAGGCAAGCCATGCAGGTAAAAATGTCAGGGTTAAAAATATAGCCACTAACATTCCAATAGCAGAGATCAATCCCAATTCAGCAAAGCCTATATAATCTGTCGGCGTAAAGGATAAAAAAGCAATGCTTGATGTCACTGAGCAAAGCAATAATGCGCCGCCAATGCGTTTAAATACATCAAACGACTTAGCCTGCTTGCCCGATTCAAGATAAGCAAGCGAAAAATGCACTGCAAAATCCACTGCCAGGCCGAAAAACATCACCATAAAAATTAATGATAATGTGTTGAAATGACCGACGAAAAAAAGACTAAGCGCAACAGTCCAACAAATACCGGCAACCAGCAAAATAAAAATGCCAACAATCAGACGCTTATACCGCACACCAATGAGGAGTATCAAAAATAGCAATACCAAAGAGATCAACCCGGAAAGCTCAACCCCACTCAAAGCAGCGGTAATTTCATCATTAGCCAGCGCTATCTCTCCGGTAATTCGAACAGATACCTCAGAATCAAGTGATATCTGATTTATGCCTTTTTGGAGGGCATCAATCACTTGTTTATTCGGGTTATCATTGCCGGTATCCAGATTCGCATTAATTAGAATCAACGCATAATGCATTGCTTCTGTATCACGTTGAGATAAAGGATCAACAAAGGTTAAGTTAACGCTTTTACTTTTCGATAGCAGTGAAGTTAGCTGCTTCAATGCCGTTTTCAATCGATCCGATAACAATGCCTCTTCATCCTGAAGAAGAGTTTCATAATAAGTGATTGCGCTTATCGCATTGGGATTCTTTGCCAGCTCAGACAACGAAGGCAATTGATCTTTTAACGCGTCAGTAACCTGCCTTACTCCCTCAACAGGAGCATAATATAAGGCATGTTGATCAAAAAAATTGTCGTATTGAGGCGCATAGACTGAAGCTATCGGTGAATTATCCTTGGCTAGACTTCGTAGAGTATCAGCAAGCTTCCTACCGGTTTCATAGGCCTTTTGCGCAGAAACAGAAGACACTACTACCAATGCCGTTTTTTCATTTTGCGGGAACGCAGCCTTGTATTGCTCGTTATCCCAATACCAATCGTTATTTGTGGAAGGTTTAATCAAACCATCGAAATCAGACTTAATACTGAAGTTCTGCGTTGAGTAGAGCATTGAAATAACAAAAGAAACAAACAATACTGTAAGCACTGCGTGTGTATGATGCTCAACAAAGGCAAAATATTTTTCTGCTAAAGACAAACGACCTGACATCAAGATTTAACCGCAGAAGATTTGACAACAAGCGGGACAACAACGTCATCTTCACCAATACTATCACCACCTGAAATAGGTGATAAATTCAACTGTTTGCGATAAATATTTTCGATTTTCTGGCAGGAAGCTGCATGCGAATATTGAAGCGCTGTTTGATAGTTTAAGCTACTGACATCGGCTCTTGCTTTAGGATTACTTAACCAAAAATCAATTTTGCTGGATAAATCTTCTTGGTCAGGAAAGTGAAACAAAGACAATGGGTTTCTAGCAAAATCTTTCGCTGCACTGTCTTTAGAGTCTGAGATAATTACAGGTAGCCCGCTTGCCATCGCTTCCATAACAGACATGCCTTCTAATTCGATCTCTCCAGCATGGATAAAAAGGTCTGCTGTCCGATAGAGTGACACGAGTTCTTCGTCACTGACACGGTCAATAGTCACTTTACCCGGTAGATATTTATCCGCTTGCTCTCGGATATAATCGTCCGCAGGACCAGACCCCACTAGCGTCAGAGTTATTTTATCGGCATAGGTTGAAGTGGCGAGGGCTCGAATAATCAAATCCTGATGTTTTTCGAATGCCAAACGACCTACGGATAAAATATGGTACTTGTCTTTAGGTAAGTAGCGCTCCTTTCTTGGCGCATAAAGAAAGTTATCAGGGATACCGTTTGAAACAACACTGATTTGTGCGTCTATACTGTGCGCTGTTAACATCTTTCTTGCAAAGATAGACGGACAAATTACCTGCCTTGATTTCGAGAAGAAATGTTTATTAAAAACGCCATATAGCCATTTAATTAAAAATTTAGGGCGTATTCGAAGATTTTTTAGAATGTTTTCAGGCTGAACATGAAATGAAGTAATCACAGGAACACCCATTTCATTGGCGATTTTGATAACTCTGGCACCTAGGAAAAATGGAATCTGCACATGAACCAGATCGCAATCTTTGAGCGTTTGCCTGATTAAATCATCATCAGGAAGTGCTAGAGGCGTATGCATCTTCTCTAGGATTTGCTTAATAATCGGTAAAGAGAATGGTTTAAAAACAACTTTTTCAGGTGCATCTCTACCTGTGGCTAAGATAACAAACTCATAACCTTTTTTTTCAAGCTGCTCGATAAATCGTTGTGTTGAAATACCTGTCCCATTGAGCGAATAATCCCAAAAGTCCAGAACAACGGCAATTCTGTAAGTCATGGCGTTTTATTGTTATTCTCAGTTTTTATGGTCATTGTGAGACTATGCATTAGTGCACCATCAACGACCACTTAATAGGTTTAGCGCGGCATAATAGCAAAAAATTGTCTTATTGATCCAGCGATATATTCCTCCCGAAGTCCAAAAAATCAATGAGCGTTTATAATTGAGTCTAGCTCTCTCGTTCTTATGGCCCCAAAATAATTTTTTGAGCGCCAGAGACGCCCACCTTAAGCTTATCCGTAACAACAGCAGCCATCCATTTCAAAAGTTTGCCATTTCTAAATTCAGGATGTCGTCCTTCGATCTGTTCTTGAACCACACGCCACTCAATCTCACAAGTCTTGAGATTGACGTTATAAAGCAAGGTCAATGGAAACCGAGGAAACCTTAATCTATCGATTTTCATGCCCGAATAGTCAGGCAGAAAACTCTCCGGGAAAATAATATTTGCGTTTATTATTCTGTATGTATTTACAGATCGGCTCGCCGCAATATCTTTTTCTGAAATATACCCTCTTTCCTCCGCCGAAATTTCTATTTCTGAGAAATATTTAGATAGATGCTCTTTTGCCTTGAGCACTTCTTGCATGACATGATCATGATGGGGTGCAACAGAATGAATACCTGCCCGTAAATTAACGTTACATCCTACTATCGATAGCACAAACAAATAAAAAAAACCTAATCATCACCTTCTCTACTGTAACTGCATAAAAGTCTATTTGACATGAGAAGGCAATAAAGTTTCAAACTCTCGATTTGAATCGTTCTCAAAATCATAAAAATCAAGCGACGTACATCAAAAGTTTACCAAAAGCAGAGATTATCAAACTTACTGATAAATATGACTTATTCACTCATGCAGTTTAATTCAGTAGCTTAACATCACTCTTCGAAGGCACCTTTTTGCATAATCATAGTCAAGAAAGTGCTGAAGATAATTTACATGGGCAATTGAACAATTGCCTATTTAATGAGCGTTGTAATTATTTTATCGATGATACCAATTAAACAGATCAGAGATTAATGTGATTAGCTAGATACGACCAATAGATCATTTAGGAAATTCTTCATTCAGCAACCAGACTCTTAGAACCAAGCTCCCAGGAGGGCGTCCGAAAATGGAAATTTTACGGTTTTAGCAAAAATTAATTACCCTATATATCAGTAAGTTAATATTTTAAATATCCTAGTTCTCAGCCTCCTAGAGATGAAATTCAACATCCTGTCGCTGATCCCCTCCCATTAATTCACTCACAACAACATCTAAAGGCTCGTTATCATAGATCACACGGTACATACCTTGTATAAGCGGCATGTATATATTGCGTTCATCTGATTGCTCTTTAACGAGTTTCAGGGTATTTACCCCTTCGGCTACCTGCCCCAGCTCGCTACAAATAACATCTAAAGGCTTGCCTTCACCTATCGCAAAACCCACTTGAAAGTTTCTGCTTAGTGGCGACATACAGGTAACAATCAAATCCCCTACACCGGACAATCCAAGGAATGTCATAGGGTTAGCACCTAATTCTGCAGCAAAACGCCCCATTTCAGCAAGACTTCTGGTCATTAACAAGCCTATAGTATTCTGACCTGATCCCAGCGCTTGAGCCATACCACACATGATGGCATAACAATTCTTTAGCGCCCCACCGAGTTCAACACCAAAAACATCATTATTTCCATATACTCTGAAATAACGGGTATGCAACAATTGCTGAACTGATGAAATCAACGCATCTGACTGACTGGCAATCACGGTTGCCGTGATTTGTTTCTCCGCCAATTCTTTGGCCAGATTAGGCCCACTAATGACGCCAACATG
>CAKMZU010000116.1:9567-9834 GCA_929200485.1 uncultured Gammaproteobacteria bacterium
TTCAGGTAAAACATCCAATATAATTTGACTCATCAAGGCAAAGCTTTCTTTTTCTATCCCCTTCGTTAAGCTAATGACAAAGGCATTTTCTGGTATGACCGACACCAGTTTTTCAGTCACCAATCGAAATGAACTACTGGGCACAGCAAGAAAAACAAAATCTGCAGAGGCGACAGCTTCTTCGAGTGACACTGACGCCTTAACCCGAGGATTTAATGCCAAATCAGGCAAATAACGGCTATTCACATGCTTTTCATTGATTTCATC
>CAKMZU010000117.1:0-1164 GCA_929200485.1 uncultured Gammaproteobacteria bacterium
AAAAGGTTGAGTCTATGATGGCGAAGTCAGATGTTTTTTTTCTAAAGCCAACATCTTTTTTTAATGTTGATAAATTTTTTTCTTATTGTCGTAATGGTAAGTCTGATATACCTTTGTTTGATTTTATCAATGGAAAACAAGATGAAATAAAAAATGAGATTGAGAAGACACTTCCTGAGTCGTTAGATCCCAGTCGTACAAATATTGATAAGATTCGTGGGGTTTTAAAGAGCGGGCTTGATGCTAGTCAACGTGCTATCGGCCAATATGAGAAAGATGCTAAAAACCATATGGACATATATTATGATGAAATCACAATGAATGATCAAGAATGCCAAAAATTAAAAGGATTTACTCGGTCTTGCTCTGGGCGAGCACTATGTGTAAATTATGGAACGTTTAAATAAAAAGCGTATAACCCCAATTACCGTTGGTGAGTTGGCAGGCAAGTCAGACTAACTAAGTTAGCTAAATGAGGGTTTCTTGGCGTGAAATTCGAGAGTCGATACATGGTTTTTTCTTCTGAATTGCTTTTGATAAATAGTTAATTTTAGGTAGAAGACCTTTATGAATTTTCTATATCGATAAAAATTTATCATAGAGGCACCCTTAAGTCTAAACAACCTCATGGCTTTCGATTAAACGCTGTTTTGGTGATGATTTCACTTTCGAACTAATGGTACAGTTGAGAGTACTATTTGCTATAGCTTTAGCCGTTGAGGTATTTTTTTTATAAAAACTTCCTTTGATTTGAGTTTCCTTTGCCAGGCCATAAATATAGCGATCCAGTAGATTCTCGTCTGGCAACGAAGGTGTTTGCCAAAAGTTATCAAGTGGGCTTTGATCCGTTATTCCTGTTTGATTCCAAAAAGCCTTGCCGAGGACTTTAACCGGCAACTTATGTATTAATGCTGAGATACCTACTGTGCTATTGAGAGTAATAACACCCTTAACTTGTCTCAGTAGTTCAGGTAGTGGCCAATCATGCCCATAGATTACCGGTTGTTTTATATCAAGCTGCTGAGTGGATGAGCGAATAAATTTGCTGTATTGGCTATGTCCTCGATCCACAGGGTGGTGTTTGATAATCAAGATAGAGTCTTCAGTGGCATGTGCTTTAAACGATACCAGAATATGATAAATGAAAGATTCTATGTCCTTGAA
>CAKMZU010000117.1:1174-8310 GCA_929200485.1 uncultured Gammaproteobacteria bacterium
ATTTGCGAATCAGTCGCTACTTGAAGGGGGACGAGAAAACAGGGTATGTGTTTATTTTTTCTGATAAAACGTAAGGTTTTTTTATCCTTAACTTTATAGAAAAATTTGCGGTAGAAGTTAGTTAACCACCATCTCCCCTGGCGTATTGGTGAGGCGTTAATATGATGGCTGTAGTTTGGGAAACTTTTACGTCCAGCCCACATGGCCCAAAAGTAAATAGAGGCAAACCAAAAACGTTGAAAAAATGTATTTCCAGTGCGGTCAATTCTTTCTTCTTTCGATAGTTCGGCATTGTCAGGATATTTGTTTGAGTCGAATTGAAAGCTGGAGTATGCGTTAACGCCAAAGTTTTCACAGGTGATCCAATCGGGCCTTAGGTAGCCTTCTTCAAGAACTTTGCATCGAATACCGGATTCCTTTGCAAGAGCAATGGCGATTTTATGGTATGGCCTGCAGTCGCCATATAGGATGATTGTGTCAATCTGATGCTTTTTTAAATAGTGACCAAGGTAAGTAGACCAATTTTCAAGTGTGCCGGTATAGTTACGAGATTTAGCACCTTGACTATAATATCGATCACCCGCATTAAAATGAATTCGATAGACGTTATGTCCATCTTCTTTCAATGCTCGAGTAAGTTGGTTAAAAAAATTACCCAAGGGGCCTTGTAATAATAGAACGTTCAAGTTTTTTATTCTTATAAATTTTTGTATTAGTAACCGATGAGTATCATCAGATCTTTGTATTGTGTAATGATAAATTACAACGATAATAAGTTAATTATTTTTTTCTTTAATCGTCCAAAAAAACCTGACTCCATCCTGACAGAATAGGATTGATTAGCTAACCAGTCGATACTATTTTCCACTGTCGTGGGCTTTAAGGTTTCTGGGTGTAAGTAAACTGGATAGCTGATCACGGTTAAGTAGACTAAATCATCCAAAGAGCGTTGTACGCCCCGCCTTTCGCAGTGTAATTTGTCCTGTGTTAATCCCCAGCCAGCATAAAATGGCATACCATAACAAACCACGGTTTTTTCTTGGAGTAGGGCTTCGAATCCAACGAGGGAAGTCAGTACATGAATTTCATCAGCGGCCTCTATCGCACTATGTATATGAGTGTGTGTATCGATATGGTCTGCGAATCGCTGTGCCTGTTCGGGGGTAACGCCAGCCCTTTCACCGGTCAATACATCGGGATGTGGGCGATAAATAATGAAAGCCTCAGGATTATTTTCCCGTGCTTGCTTTAAAATGTTTAAAATACCTGTCTTATTAAGATCGCCCAATCGAATTGAGGCGTCGTTATCGACTTGCCCAGGGATGAGTAGTATTTTCTTATCGGGGGGTGGCGAAAAAGAGGCTTCTGTTTCTCCTAGATTGTATTTACTGATTCGATTCTTCAGGATTTTATGGCGTAAATTAGCTGCTCGTTCTTTCTGTTCTTTAGTTAATTGAACTGATACGAGCTGGTTCTCAAGGTAAGAGGGGCGCGTCGCATCAAAGTAGATGCCAACTGGATCAAATACCAAAGAAAGGGGAGGTGTTAGGTCAATGCCAAGGCCTTTTGAACGAATAAACCCATCTTCCACTCGGAGAATATGAGGGTGTTGAATGCTTGGCGATTTACTTCCCCAAATCAGGAGGGCATCATTGTCAGAGACTTTATTTATTGCTTTTTTTTCTTGAGTGAAAACGATGTTATCGGAAAAAGCGTTTAGCCAATCTCGGAAAAAGCGGCGCTTCCAAAAGGAAAAATCAAGAGCATAAAGTGTTGAGTATTTTTTTACATTTTGGTGTTTTTTCGTTGCACCAATAAGCGATAAAATAGACTCGATTTCACAGAGTTCGTGTGTTTCTGGATGAACATAATGGCAATAGTCGATTAGTGCCACGTAGCTTAGTGTCTCTATGCTGGTTGGCACTCTAAATTCAGGCGATGGTTTAGTATCAATGGTCAACCCACGCCCGGCATAAAATGGCATGCCGAAACAATACACTTTACACCCATACCAAAGGGCTTCGAGTCCCATTTGCGAGCAAACAGTATAAATGGTTTTTATTCTTGATAGACAGTCGTGAGTGCTTAGCTCAGGCGGCAGTAATTTTATGCCTGAATTTGAATTGAGTGTTGAGTGAATAACCCCTTGCTTTTTCCCCAGTAAAATATCTGGGTGTATTTTGAGATAAATAGGGCAGTCTGGGTGGTTGGTTTTGGCTGTTTCAATCATCTTGAAAAAATCAGCTTCTGTGGCCAGTGCCCCCTCAATGGATGCATCTCCCTTGGTTTGATCGATGATTAAAACCGCATTGGATTCAATCGTGTTTGTTATTTGACAGTGGGGGACATGGTTGTATTTAGTAATTCCAAGCTGCGTTATCGTACGAAGAATGGATTGTATACGCTTTATATCCTGTTCAATTAGTATTTTGTCAGCAATAAGTCTATCTAGATCACAAGGCTTTCGAACATCATAGTAGATGCCTGTTTTATCATGAATGATGCTTAATCGTGATGAGGATTGATTAGGGTGATTCGCATAACTGATAAATCCATCTTCAAGTTGAGAGTAGGGAATGCTGTGCTTTTTTGCCCATTCTCGACTTTTTCTGGTACTTGGCTTGTTACCCCAGCCGACTAAACTCAATCCTTCTTTAGGTCTAAGTAATCGTGGGCTTGGGACGAATTTTGGTGCTTCACCAAGCGCTACAGAGATAGTAAGGTCTTTACTGATGGGCTTTGAACAAGTGTGAAGCATTAATGGAAGTGGTCTTATTGTTATTTAAAGATTAGTACTTAACAATGAATTACTAAATCGAATTTGCAAAGATACAAACATATATCATTTTATCATTATGAAAAGTGCAAGACTACGATCTAGGTTGGATTTTTGATACTTTATTTAAATCTGCTGAAGATTCATTACTATAAGTGGGATTGCTGCCAAAATAGACAGCCAAAGTTAATTGGAGCACCCTGCGCATGAAAGCTATAGTCTGTATTCATAGGTTGAGCTGGAATAGGCAGAATAAAAAAAGTTCAGGTGAAGCCTTTGCTACGATTTCCTAATCGGTTGTTGCTCATTTGGCATTCAAGCGCTGAAAGCGCATTTTTTTAGTGGTAGTGTCGATTATGGCTTAGCATATAGGATACTTTTCGCCGGTTGAAGGAAAATCCTTTCCACTGACATAGAGAAACACAGGGATGTTTGATTTTCGATTGTTATTTTTTTCTTTTAGTGATTTGGCTTGCGATTTAAATTGATTATTGATCGAATTTGCTAAAGCTTCTTTATTAAAGATCTTGTCGAGATTTAATAGGTCCTGATAATTATCTTCAAAGCTTGCTGAACGCTTGTCCGGAATGTGTATGCATGATTGAACTTGTATTCCAGCGTTAGGCTTTAAGCTGGCGAAGAAAAACAATAAAAAAGAACAGTTTTTTCAATGAGTACAAGCTGAATTGGTAATGATGTGTATTTAGATTCAGGTTTCTTTGAGCCTTTGTTTTATCGATCGCCTAAAGTTGATTTGATGACTAGTCGAATGGTTTGCTCATGTGTTGCGTTTATTCCTCAAAGCATTCGAAATCATTGATGTCGCACAGATATGTTTAAAGTGAAGAAGTTATCTCATAACTTGAAGTTTTCAAAGTCAATAAAGAGACAATAAAAAAGAACTTTTGCTTATCGAAGGGGGAGTTAAAATGCTTTTATCTGTTCCATGGCTGTGCCTTTAGGGGCAATCCTTTTCTTGACCTAAAATATAAACAAGAGCTATCTCACTGTATTTCTTTGGGCAAAAAGGAAGCTGCCGCAGAACAAAATAGCCAATAGATAATAAAATTATGTTAATGAATCGTTGCGTTTTCTTCTGTGGCGGTAGCCAGTCGGTCTTGGATGAGCTCGGAGTAAGCTAGCATACCTGCTTCTATCATCGCTTGAGCAATAACCATTTTAGCTTCTTGCATCAGGTTCAAGGATTGTTCTGAAAATTTTAAAACAACAATGGGATCTTCATCTTGCCTGTCATCATCTACAGGTTTAAGCGCTACATCGCCATTTTCTAATTCGATTAACTCTAGTAAGGATTCTGCCACTGGATGTCTCTAAGTTTTAATAAATCGTTCTAATAACTTGACGTTATTCATTTGATCCTAAAGGGTTAACGCCCGTTGACATAATGATTAAATAATGTCAACCGAACCCAAACCAATCATATCCATGCGTCCATTATCAAACATGCCGATCTCAGGTGCAAGTAAGCTGATGTATCGGTCAAAATATAAAAATTGTTTTACCAATAAAGTGAATTCTCTGGGGAACCGGATGCCGTGTTTTGCACTTATTGAGGAAAACTGCATTAATAAATCTCGCCATAAAGCTTCATATTCTTTCTCGCTGTATTTCCCTTCGTTACTAATGTTATGCCAAAAATCTCTTAAATCTTTAGCAAAGATGTCCAGATTGACTTGCTCATTAGTTGCGCCAATTTTGGCCAGTGCAATGGCTAGTTCTTCAAAGTTTTGCATGGGTATACAGATAGCTAAGGCGGTAAGGCCTTCCCACGTGGTGGGTGAAAGCTTGCCAACAATGCCGAAGTCAATAAAGCCAATTCGGCCATCTTTTAACATCATGACATTTCCAGCATGGAGATCTGCATGGTAAATTTGACATTGTTTTAAGCTTAAAAACCATGTGTCCAAAGCTTTTGTAAGACTTCTTTCAGGTGTTTTGGTAATTGAAAGAACACCTTGAGTATCGGATAAAGCAACGCCAAAAAAACGCTCCATGACTAAAACTTTTTGCGTAGAAATTTCCGGATAAACCGCTGGAACGATGACATCAGTAATCTTGTTGTTCTCCAGAAAATCTCTAAACATCGCGATATTTTCTGCTTCTTGAATAAAATCACACTCCTCTAGCATGCCAGATCTAATTTCGGCGACAATATCTAAAAGGGAGGACTTCCAGGATTTTAGGCTAAAACTCTCGACTAACTGAGTGGCAAAGGTTAAAAATTGGAAGTCGGTTTCTAAGGTATCTTTGGCTGTGGGCTTTTGGATTTTTAAAACGACACTCTCGCCTGTTTTTAATTTGGCGGCGTGAACTTGAGCGATAGAAGCTGAAGCAATAGGCTCTTTGCTAATATATTCAAATTCTGTAAAGCGCCTGGGGCCTAACTCTTGGTCTAAAATGTTACTGATGACATCAAAGGGCAGGGGAGTGGTTTGATCAAGGCAAGACTGGAAAGCATCAACGTATTTTGCTGGGAACAGTGTTGGTGAGCTGGCAATTAATTGTCCAAGCTTAATATAGGTGCAGCCGAGTTCCTGAAAAGAGCTTTTAAGTAATTCAGGAAAGTTATCCTGGTCACGTTGTTTGTACCAGCGATAAAGTAATTTATTGGCAGCTAAACTGGTTTGGCTCAGTCGTTTAACTGAGCGACTAATTTTGCGAATTCCCATTTGCCACTATCCATCCTTTGTAAGTTTTCTCAGCATATAACGATAATACCAATGATTTCAATCAGTTTATTAATTCATCGTTCTGTACAGGTTGATTAACCATGGCGATGCATTCTGTCTGTATCGCATTGAGTAGATCTTTTACCTCAATAGGCTTTGCCAGATATTGTTTTGCTCCGGCAGCTAGACATCTAGCACGATCCTGATTCATTGCTTTGGCCGTAATGGCAATGATGGGGATATCAGGAAGTTCACGCTCTTTAATTTGCTGGATGACCTGATAGCCATCCATGACAGGCATCATGATGTCCAAAAGAATGATATCAATGCTGTCATCGGTAGCGAGTATTTCCAGCG
Source organism: uncultured Gammaproteobacteria bacterium (assembly GCA_929200485.1). Taxonomy (GTDB): domain Bacteria; phylum Pseudomonadota; class Gammaproteobacteria; order Pseudomonadales; family DT-91; genus CAKMZU01. Next base: position 6,998 of record CAKMZU010000117.1, read on the forward strand.
CTCTTTCTCCAGATTTTGCTGTGGTTACCTTCAAGCCTGCCTCTCTCAAAGGAAGCGAAAGAGAATATAGGTTTCGCTCGTCATCATCTACCAGTAGTAAATGATGTTTTTCAAAGTTGAAGCGTGATATGTCGGCTTTAACATTTTGCTCATATTCCGTCGCCAGCAAGTTTTTGGCGAGCAGGCAAACTTCCTGGATAGCTTTTGGTGTTTTTAGGAATAAATGATCGGCAAGCTGTTTAACCGCGATTATATCGTCGTTGGATAAATCCTCGGCAGTGAAAACAATAAGTGGTGTATTGTGGTAGTCATCAATTTGTCGGATAGATGAAAGTAAAGGCAGTCCTTCAATGTCTGGAAGGTTAAAGTCAACGATGAGGCAGCTATAAAGGTTCTGCTTCATGGCAGCTAACGCGCTTTGCCCATCGGCCTCAATATCTGCTAATACATCATTGGCTGCAAATACCGTTTTCATCGTTTGGATTAAAACGGGGTTATCTTCAATGATCAGTACTTTTTTAGTAGAAAGGGCTGCCACCTTAGGTTCTTCTTGTGGGAATAAGCGATATTTGGGTTTTGTTCGTTGTTTAATACTGGCAAATTGTGCGTCAATAGGGATAGTTAAACTGAAAAGGCTACCTTTATTTTCTCCTTCACTATAAAGACCGACTTTTCCGCGAAGTATTTTGGCTAATGCTCGAGAAATAGAAAGCCCGAGGCCTGTCCCACCATATTTTCTACTTGTGGTTCCGTCTAGTTGCTTAAAGGCTTCAAAAACGTCTTTTTGTTTTGCATTGGCAATACCTACGCCCGAGTCTCTCACACATATATGCAGGTTTTTATTGTTTGTTGAGAGATTGGGGATGAGTTTAAAGGTGATGTAAATCCCACCTGTTTCAGTGAACTTCAATGCGTTTGAGATAAAATTTTGAATGATTTGTTTTAGTCGTAATGAATCGCTGCAGATGAGTGAGGGCACATCATCACTGACGGATACCTTATATTCCAATCCTTTGTTTTTAGCTTGAAGCTCAAAGGCGTGGAATAAGTCTTCAGCCAATTGCCGAATATTGAATTTTTCCCAAACAACATCCATTTTACCTTCTTCAATTTTTGATAAGTCTAAAATATCATTGATAAGTGTCAGTAAGTCACTTCCTGCATTATGAATAACTCGAGCATGCTGAATTTCTTGAGGATTCAGTGTGCCGTTTCGGTTATTAATCAATGACTCTGAAAGAATGAGTATGCTATTTAACGGCGTTCTCAGTTCATGCGACATGGTGGATAAAAACTGGGATTTGTATCGTCCA
>CAKMZU010000117.1:8320-9804 GCA_929200485.1 uncultured Gammaproteobacteria bacterium
AGTGCATGGCGCTGGTTTTTTAATGTTTCCGCTTGCTGCTGGGTTTGTAGTAGCATCCCGGCAAGGGTTTCTCTTGAAATGGCAGAGTTGATGGCATTGGCCAGGGCATCATTCCCTTTTTCAAGTAACCAAAGATCTTCATTGGTAAAGGTTTTAAGAGAGCCTAATTCAATGAGGCCTAAAGCTTTAGAGTCGGTATAAATGGGGGCAAGCATAATGGACGTTAATGGTTTGCCTGTATCATCAAGGAAGATAGATTTTTGAGTTCTTTGCGGGTCTTTATATAGGCAGCCTTTTTTTGATTGAGCGATTTCACTGAGAAAACTCGTTTCGTAATTATCTAGGATAGCTTGGTTAGATTCGGTATCTAAATTTGATTTTAAATGTAAATGCTGGTTCTCAAAGAGGTATATTTTAGCTGTGGTGGCGGTGAATTGATCTGCAAAATAGTTTAGAGCCGCGGTTAATAACTGATCAAGTGAAGGGTCGCCTTGAGAGGTTTCGTTCAAGCCACTGATGTAATCTTTAATGTATTCTCGCTGAATGTCATCGTCGCGTTGTTTTTTGAGTGCATCACGCATGGCTTTTAGTGAGAGTAGCATTTTCCCCGTTTCATCGTGAGATCTGGGTTTGATCTCTTGATCAAAATTACCCGAAGCGATTTGATGCGCAAGATTCACAACATTGTTGATAGCATTGATTAAATTGTTGATAACAAAAAAAGAAATAATCCCAAGAATTAGCGTTAATACGATGCCAAGCATTAACCCAAAGTCGACCAGAAATCTTCCTTCATCTTGAATCACTCGCATTTGGTCTTCAAATTTGGCATAACACTGCTCAAAAAAGACGCTTTGCGCTTTTTCATATTGCAGGCGTAAATCACCAATCTGGTCGTAACCCATTAAGGTTTGCTGATATCCTAGTTGGCCTGATAATACTGCGACGGTATGGCTTGAGGTGACCTCAACGTATTCATTGAAGATAGCCACAAGTTGGCTGTAAGCGGGAGTATCTAATCGGTATTTTGTCTTGAAAGAAGAAAAATGTTTTTGCATGGATTTAGCTTTAAGCTCAGCTTCGCGTAGCGTATCCATATCGCCTTCAATAAGAGCAGCTTGAAAGAGTTTATCCAGGTCGGCAAAATTAATCTGAATGTCATTGGAGAACTTCAGTACGATAAAGTCTTCATGAAAGACTTGTTGGAGCTGATCCCTTAAATTAACAGACAGGCGATAGTTGGCACTTTGAAATATCAAAATACCAACAAAACCAACAATCGCTATAAAAGCGATTTTGATGCCAATAGAAAGGTTTTTTAACAACAGACTGCCTTGTTTTATTGTTGGTTAAAGCGATAACTTAACGTAAAGCTGAGCAAGACACAAAAAAACTTCAAATCCTATACTGAAAAACGCAACATAAGCTTTAAGGGATGCCGAATTTAAAAATATACCATTACCCGACGAAAAGTCTCCAGATGG
>CAKMZU010000118.1 GCA_929200485.1 uncultured Gammaproteobacteria bacterium
GATTGATAAGGTTTTTATAGATTTAGTTCATTTTTCTTATGCGCAACTCAGGTTAATTAAATATGGATCTGATCAATTATTACCAGGCAGCACTAGTGCTAAACGGTAACAGATGAACTCAATCTTTTAAAACTTGTCAATACCTTTGAGTTGAATCTACGTAGAGTCAAATTGATGAGAACCGATTATTATCACTTTGTATGCTTTCTCGCTTGCTTAAAAGTGTTGCTTCTAGGGTTAGTATTTTTTCAATTGTCGCATGCCTCACCGCCGCTAAGTCAAAAATTATCAGAAGAAGTAAATTTATTAATACCTGGGTGTATGACAGCTGAAGGTAAGTTAACGAGTGCAATTGAACCACTAAAAAAATATCCTGGATCTGGTGTCGCTGAATTTTGGCGGGAGATGGGGCTTTATCAAACTAATGGAAGAGGCGATGAGCGGACATGTTATGATAATCGTCAGTGTGATATTGATAAGAATAAAGAAGTATGCGTTAACTATTTTAAAAAACAATTGTCGACAGATCATTTTGGAGATTTTTCACATCATTTGACGGCATATAATAAAGATCGATTTAACAAGGCATTTCAATTAGGGTCTGCGCTTTGTGCTTGGTTGATTTCAACGATAAGAATAGATCCAGAGAGGTTTAAGCAAGAAATAAGTGATAATGGCATTAATTTTGTCGAAGAGTGTGATGAGAAAGAATATCTCTTTATGCAGCAATTGGTAATGAGTGAAGACATTGATGATACTCGTATAAATGATTGGATAAAGCATGGAGAAATCAGTTTGTCTGATAAAAAAGCAAGCGCCAACAATGGAGCAAGTTTTTTTATGGGGGGATTGTCAGATGTCGATATTGTTGGAAAGTTGGAGAGGATCAAAAATGAAATAATGGATGAGGAGGGGTTAGAAGTGCTGGCAGATGTTTTAGGTAAAGATGACACCGCCTTACTGGATAATTATAAAGGTAGTTACGTACCCTTTTCTAATATCATTGGAATCTATTGTGCACAAGCAGGTGAAATAATGGCATCGAATCTAGGAGGTAGGGACGATGATTCACTTGGAGATGTGATTGCAGAAAGTGCTATACGAAAGAATATAAAAAAATATCGAGACAGTGTGGTCAATCACGCGCAAGTTTTAGGTGTCTTTTTGTCGTTACGAAATTTAATGGTATCTGGTTCAGAGACATTAGGTGATTTTATAAATAAACACTTAGTCAATACGGAAGTCCAATGAGTGTTTCAATAGGCATAAAAGCAAATAAGAAGTAAGTTCCTCAGTGCTTAAAAGGCAATGCAATGATGCGAGCCATGTTAATTATAGCCATATTATCTTTATGGCATTTTTCAGTTTTAGGCGAAGTGAAGCTAGGTCAGCTTGATGATCTGCTTTTACCATCCGCAATTAAAAGAGTGTCTCTTTTTACGAATCAAACTGGCATCGATGGGCGTTTTGAATCAACGTTGACTAAGTTATTAGCTAATCAACAAATCGAGTTAGTATCCGTGTTAACGCCTGAGCACGGGTTAAAAGGCAATCATTATGCAAAAGTACGAATTGAACAAGAAAAGCCAGCGCTGCCTTTTAAGTTGATAAGTCTCTTTGGGAAGACTGATAAACCCACTATGGCCATGCTTGAAGGCGTTGATCTGTTGGTTGTGGATATCCAAACCATAGGGCTTAGATTTTATACCCATTTAACAACCCTGTTTCAGTTAATGGCTGTCGCAAGTGAGGCTAATGTGATGGTATGGGTTATTGATCGCCCTAATCCTATTAATGGGAGAGATGATGGTATTGGTTGATGGGCCAATGATGGAGAAGAAATATTTCTCCAGATATGGCTTGGCTAAAATTCCATATATACATGGTATGACGCTAGGCGAGTTGGCCTTGTATTATAAAGGCGAGATGAATTTGAACGTTCAGTTGGCAATTATCCCCATGAAAGGCTGGCGTCGATCGATGAGCTTCCGTCAGACAGGCCTTAATTGGATGCCCACAAGTCCAAACATTCCAGAGGCTGATACCCCGATATTTACTGCATCAACAGGCGCGTTAGGTGAGTTGGAACTGGTGAGTATTGGCGTGGGATACACGTTACCGTTTAAAGTTATTGGGAGTCCCTGGGTTGATGCTGAAGATTTTTCCAACGCATTGAATGGTTATCAGTTGCCTGGCGTGCATTTTCAACCGTTTCATTACAAGCCTTTTTATGGAATCTATTCAGGAGAAGCGTGTCAGGGTGTGTTAATTATGATTACTGATTATTCTGCTTATCGTCCTTTTTCTGTTCAGTATGCCTTGTTGAGTACATTAAAAACACTATATCCGAAGCCTTTTTACGAAAAAATAAATGGATTGGCAGAAGATCAGTTGTTGCAGTTTGATCGGATCATAGGCAATGATCAGGTTATGCAGAGCATGAAAAACCCAAGGGCTAGCTCATTAATGAATTTTGTAGAGAGGGATGAGAAACTTCGAAAAAACTTTATGCACAAAAGGGCAAAGTATTTAATAAAGGCGTATGAGGGATAATTTTTTTTGATAGTTTTTAGAAAATGGTACCGGAGGCCGGACTTGAACCGGCACACCCGTTAAGGCGGCGGATTTTGACATGAATGGACTATATCATCACCCTTAATTTAATAACTCTAAGGGGCTGGGCGCTGTTTCGTTAAGGCTGCCTTTACTAAAAAAGCACTTAACTACTTCCTGTTATTAAGTTGAATCGCTTCAACTCAGGTAGTCTCTGAACCTTCCGCCTCTGGCGGCTTGGCTGCTGATTGCCTGTCAAAAGGTTTCCAGCAATTCACCCAGTTTCTTACTTGCTGTTACCAGCAAGGCGGACTCAATATTTTTTTCAGGCAGATGTTTTCGTGTGAGAAATAATCAGCTTCAGACGCATTTATCCGCTGCGTCTACCAATTCCGCCACTCCGGCATGGAGGGCGCTTGGTCTTAGAACCAAAGCGCCGGCGATTATAGCAATAGCTTTATGAGGTTTTCAACTGATTATTGAGAATAAAAAACGAATTGAGGAAACTTTTTAAATAAACAGGTTGCATATAATGCATTAGTTGAGAGGTCTTTATGAAATATTTATTTATCCTGTTAATGATCAATGTTACATGTCTACAAGCCGAGACTATACTTTGGAGGTTGTACCTGGGGTTTACATCGCGACTTGGTATTTCGCATCAATCTGATCAGGCGCTTGGTTGCTTTGATCCAAATATGACATTTGAGAGATTGCTAAATTTGGAAAGCCAAGAGCCGCAAAGAGATAAAAAGCAAGAGATTTGGGTTGCTGAAGTCAATCAAAAAATTACAGTAATGGACGAGTCAGTCATAGAAAATATCGTTCGGTATGTTAATGTTGAAGATCAATTCAAATCCTTTAAAGATTTTAAAGGACCGATTTCATCCGGTTTTACCCATTTAATAGATCTTTATAAAAAGAAATTCTCGAAAAATATTCTTATTGAGGAAATCTGCAATGATCTGACAGGTGAAGAGCGAAGCAGTGATGAACATTTATTCTTTAGTCAGCTGCTTTTAGAAAAACAAAGGGATGGCCTGAAACGTGGTTTAGAGAGTTCAAATGAACTCCGAATTTAGTTAACACCTCAAAGCAGAATTAAGTATAATGCGGCAGTTTTTTTGTTGATTAAACTTTATGCAGCTCGAAGACTTTGATTATGCGTTACCGGGGCGCTTAATCGCTTATTATCCGCTTGATAAACGCTCAGATAGCCGGTTGCTTGTTGTTAATAAAGATAGCCTTAAGCATCAGCAATTTGTCGATTTTCCTGATCTTTTAAATCCTAATGACTTGCTGGTTATCAATAATACACAAGTCCTTGCTGCCAGACTTTATGGACAAAAGTCTTCTGGGGGTAAAGTTGAGATTCTGATTGATCGATTGGAGTCTGAACGGGTTGCACTGGCCCATGTCAGAGCAAGTCGTGCGCCCAAAGAAGGCGCGGTGATTAGCCTGTTTGAAACAGAGGATATGTTTGAGCCTTCCCGCTCACAAGTGACCATGTTGGGTAGGCATGCGAATTTGTTTCGCCTTGAGTTTTCAGAACCTATTTTAGAGGTTTTGGATGCGATAGGTCACATGCCCCTTCCTCCTTATATTGATCGCGGTGATGAGTCCAGTGATCGCCTTCGTTACCAAACGGTTTTTGCTAAAGAGGCAGGGGCTGTTGCGGCACCAACGGCTGGATTGCATTTTGATGATACGTTAATGGAGAAAATCAAAGCAAAAGGGGTGAGCATTGCTCAGGTGACTTTGCATGTGGGTGCAGGGACTTTTCAGCCGATTAAGGCCGATAAAATAGAAGACCATATCATGCATAGCGAGTGGATTCACGTTGATCAAGGTGTCTGTGATGCTATAAAGGCTTGCAAGGCCAAAGGTGGGCGAGTGATTGCAGTCGGCACCACAGTGGTTCGTACATTGGAGTCTGCAAGCTCGTGTGGTGAAATAGCCCCCTTTGAAGGGGATACGGCCATATTTATTTATCCAGGCTACCGCTTCAACACAGTGGATGCCATGGTGACGAATTTTCATCTGCCAAAATCAACCCTGTTAATGTTGGTATCCGCTTTTGCGGGAACGACAAGAATACAAAATGCCTATCAAAGCGCCATTGACAATGAGTATCGATTTTTTAGCTATGGTGATGCGATGTTTTTAGCTTACAAAGAGGACTCTCAATGACAAATCCTGAATGTTTTATGCGCTTTGACATTGAGGCTACTTCAGGGGAGTCTCGCACGGGTAAGCTTGTTTTTCCAAGAGGCGAAGTCAGAACTCCGGCATTTATGCCCGTGGGCACCTATGGCACAGTGAAGGGCATGCTCCCTCGAGATATTGAAGACATTGGCGCCGATATTATTCTGGGCAATACCTTCCATTTAATGCTCAGGCCTGGCACAGACATTATCAAGCAATTGGGTGACCTGCATGATTTTGCTCATTGGCAAAAGCCGATATTGACAGATTCAGGCGGCTTTCAGGTGTTTAGTCTTGGGAAATTGCGAAAAATCAAAGAAGAGGGAGTGACCTTCCAATCCCCGGTTAATGGCTCAAAAGTTTTTTTAAGCCCTGAATCATCCATGCAAGTGCAAAAGGATTTAGGTTCAGACATTGTGATGATCTTTGATGAGTGTACGCCTTATCCTGCAACCGAGAAAGAAGCCAAAGACTCAATGGAGCTCTCTTTACGCTGGGCTGCGCGATCAAAGAAGGCGCATCAAGGCAATCCTTCTGCGCTTTTTGGGATTGTGCAAGGGGGTATGTATGAACATCTGCGTGATCAGTCGCTTGAAGGGTTGGTTAATGTTGGGTTTGATGGTTACGCGATCGGCGGGCTTTCAGTCGGCGAACCAAAAGAAGAAATGTTTAAAGTGTTAAGACACATGACGACAAAGATGCCTGCGGATAAACCGCGTTATCTTATGGGGGTAGGTACACCTTTAGATATTCTGGATGCTGTGATTGAGGGCGTGGATATGTTTGATTGCGTCATGCCGACGCGCAATGCGCGTAATGGCCATTTGTTTACATCAACCGGCGTGATAAAAATCCGTAATAGCCAGCATAAAACCTCTGATAAACCGTTGGATGAAAACTGCGATTGTTATACGTGCCAACATTTTTCAAGAGCCTACCTGCACCATTTAGATAAGTGTAAAGAAATGCTTGGAGCAACCTTGAACACTATCCATAATCTACGCTTTTACCAAAATCTGATGTCAGATATTCGTGCGGCCATTAGAGAGGACAGGCTGATGTCATTTGCGATAGCCTTTAGAGAAAGTCAGCAGGTGTTAAAAAGATAGGGAAGCACAGCTCCGTTCACACCGCTTTTTATTTGAAATGTTGTCATTGGGATAAACCATTGAATTCACCACTATTTACCCAGCTAGGGTTGTCTGAGCCACTGGCAGAAAATTTAAAACCGCTTGGGTATCACCAAATGACACCCATTCAGGCGAAAAGCTTACCTGTTATTCTTGAAGGCAAGGATGTCATTGGGCAGGCGAAAACAGGCTCGGGCAAAACGGTTGCATTCGCATTAGGCTTGCTTCAGGCGTTAGATGTTAAAGCCTTCAGGGTTCAGTCATTAATCCTTTGCCCAACAAGGGAATTGGCGGATCAGGTGGCTAAAGAAGTGAGAAAATTGGCAAGAGCCATTCATAATATCAAGGTATTAACCTTGTGTGGCGGCATGCCATTTGGACCTCAGGTGGGTTCGCTTGAGCATGGTGCGCACATTATTGTAGGCACACCAGGAAGAGTAGAAGAACATATTAGAAAGGGTTATTTAAAACTTTCATCTCTTAAAACTCTGGTATTGGATGAGGCAGATCGAATGTTGGATATGGGATTTAGCGAAAGCCTCGATCAAATTGTCAGTCAAACACCTAAATCACGTCAAACATTGCTGTTTAGCGCCACTTTCCCGCAAAACATTCAAGACATGAGTGATCGTGTGACAACGGATGCGGTTCATGTCGAGGTTGTGTCTGATACTTCTGAAAGCAGCCTGATTGATGAGCATTTTTATCCTGTTGAAAACGACTCTCGTTTTGATGTGCTCAGAGGGCTTTTGCTAAAACATCAGCCAGAGCGCACAGTGATTTTTTGCAATACCAAGTTGGAAACACAAGAGCTCTATTCAAATATTAAAGCTGCAGGATTTAGTGTGCTGCCTCTCCATGGTGACCTTGATCAAAAACAGCGTTCCAGAGCGTTGGCTAAATTTGCCAATAAAAGCATTTCCATTCTTGTTGCGACAGATGTGGCCGCGAGAGGCTTGGATATAGAAGCCTTGCCGATGGTGATCAATTATCATATCGCTCGTGATCTCGAAGTGCATGTTCATCGTATCGGTCGCACAGGGCGGGCTGAACACTCAGGAATGGCTTGCACCTTGTTCAGTGAAAAAGAGCGCATTAAGAAAAATAAGTTAGAAGAATATCTTGGCCGTGATTTGCCCGAAAAGGATGTGCCAGATGCACACTATTTGATGGAAAAGCCTTTCTACCCAGAAATGCGAACCCTGGAAATAGCCGGTGGAAAGAAACAAAAACTGCGCGCAGGTGATATTGTCGGTGCGCTAACTGCCAGTGGTGAAGTGCAATTTGATAATATTGGTAAGATACAGGTCAATGAATTTGTTGCCTATGTAGCAGTGAGTCATAAGGTAGCTAAAATGGCATTGCAGCTTATTGAGCAGCGCAAATTAAAAGGTCGGAAATTTAAAGCGCGGCTCATTTGATGCAAGTCGTTGAAACAGCTCGTTGAAACAGGTAGCCGAAAAAGGTAGCCGAAAAAGGTATAAGGCAGGACCGATGTTTAAACTTTGCTTTTATGTCCCGGTTGACAGTGCTGACAATGTTAAAAATGCCGTTTTTATTGCAGGTGGCGGTGAAATAGGCGATTACAGTTGTTGCTGTTTTGAAACCTTGGGTACAGGGCAGTTTTTGCCGAATGAAAAAGCTAACCCAGTTATCGGCTGTGTTGGAAAAATTGAAAAAGTGCCGGAATTAAAAGTTGAGTTGGTGGTCGATGGCGATAAAATTAAGACAGTGGTTGAAGCATTGATTACCGCACACCCTTATGAAGAACCTGCGTATCAATTTTGGCCAGTGCTAACACTAGATGATTTAAAATAAGAAATAACTATGCCTGTTGTATCCCCCTGTATTTCCGTTTGCGTGTTAAATAGCGACGATGTTTGTGAAGGCTGTTACCGAACGGCGCAAGAAATAACCCAGTGGTCAGAAGCTTCTGATGTTGAAAAACAGAAAATGCTTCTCAAATCTCAGGATCGCCGAAAGCAAGACACTAGTGTAAGTCTCCTTTAGGAGACCATCCGAGAACGGACTGTTCGGCCTAAATTCCAGATAAGCGGCTAAATTCTTCGCCCCTGTTTATTTAGATGCGCCATTAAATAGACTGACTATTCGCAGGAATTTTCCAAAAAATTTATCTCACTTCTATGAAATTCAGGCCGAACCGTCTGCTCTCGGACGCCCTCCTGGTTTATCCAGATTCATAAAAAGAGGGTGTCATTAAAAATTCCCGCGAGTGTCACTTGTTTGTCATTTTTTTTACTTATTTTAACGAACAAAATATCCAAGACTATCCTGCCATAAGAAAGGAAGCGCTATGTTTAGTGTTGATGCAGTGATCAGTGAAAAACTGCCAAATTTTTCAAGCAAACACCCGGTTTTAAATAAAACGCTCTGTAATCTGCTCAAATATTTGCTGCATGAAATGGAATTTCGGCAGTTCGAAGCCCGTTATCCGCACCTTGAAGGCTTTGATTTCGTTGAGCAGGCGTTAGAATATTTTGATTTTGGTTACCGACTGTTTGATCGAGAGATTGAACGTTTGCCAAGGCAGGGGCGGGTGGTCATCGTTGCGAATCATCCCATTGGCAGTTTAGATGGACTGGCGCTGCTGAAAATGGTTGGTGAGCATCGGCGTGATGTCAAAGTCGTTGCGAATGATTTGCTTTATGCCATTAAACCACTGCGTTCACTTTTGTTGCCCGTTGATAATCTCTCCAATAAAACACGCAAAGAGAATATTAAACAAATCCGCAATCATCTCAATAACGAGGGCGCAATAATCATTTTCCCAGCCGGAGAAGTGTCTCGAATGAGTCCATCCGGCATCCGCGATGGTAAGTGGGATAAAGGTTTTCTTCGTTTTGCTGAAGCAACTAACTCGCCTGTTTTGCCTTTGCATGTTAATGGGCGCAATTCGTTATTCTTTTATGCGTTGTCGATACTCTCCAAGCCCTTGTCAGGAATTTGGCTGGTTAGAGAAATGTTTAAGCAGGCAAGTGCGCATGTTGATCTAAGCATTGGCTACCCCATCAGTACTGAACAGGTTAAAGAACTTGGGGTTAATCTTGATGCCAGGGCGCGTTTTTTCCGTAAACTGGTGTACCGTTTAGGTAAGGGAAAGATAAAGCCTGAGTTCAAACCTTCCGCTGTTTTGGTTGCCAATGCTGAAGATCGACAATTGTTAAAACAGGAAATAATGCGTTGTGAATGTTTAGGTGAAACCTCAGATAATAAAAAGATTTATCTTTATCAGTATCAAACCAATTCCATCATTATGCGTGAGATTGGCAGGCTTCGCGAGATGACTTTTCGTACGGTAAATGAAGGCTCAGGTAAGCGCCGTGATATTGATCGTTATGATCATTATTATGATCATGTAATTCTGTGGGATGATAATGATCTGGAAATTGTTGGGGCGTATCGAATGATGCGCACGCAAGGATTAAATTCTGACAGAGTCAATAATGAATCAGCACAGCTCTATACTCAGACCTTGTTTGATTATGATTTATCCCATGAAAAATTCTCAAAAGCATTAGAGCTTGGGCGAAGTTTTGTTCAGCCAAAATACTGGGGGAAAAGAAGCTTAGACTATCTTTGGTACGGCATTGGTTCTTATTTAAATAAATACCCTGATATTCAAATTTTATTTGGCCCTGTGAGCTTAAGTGCGGCCTATTCTTCTCAGGCTAAAGCAGCATTAGTGTATTTCTATGACCATTTTTTTGGAGCTAATTCGCCTTTAGTGAATCCTGTTACTCCCTTTATATTGAGTGACGATAAGAAAAGCCAATTAGCCCTTGAGTTTGGCAGATTCGAGTCAGTACAAGAGGCTTTTGTAGAATTAAAATCGCGCCTAGCTAAGGGTGGAGAATCAGTGCCAACGCTTTTTAAGCAATACGCAGAAA